>JACCVZ010000083.1 GCA_013697905.1 Nocardioidaceae bacterium | reverse complement strand
GGGTCGGTGCGGGCCGGTATGGAGGTGGCGAGGTCAGCGGCGGCCGACCTGAAGAAGACCCACCTGGAGCTGGGCGGCAAGGCACCGGTGGTCGTCTTCGACGACGCCGACATCGAGGCGGCTGCCGAGGCCATCGCCGGTGCAGGCTATTTCAACGCCGGCCAGGACTGCACGGCGGCCACCCGAGTGCTGGCCGGACCAGGCGTCCACGACGACTTCGTGTCGGCACTGACCGAGCAGGCCAAACAGACAAAGACCGGCCTGCCCGACGACGAGGACGTGCTCTACGGCCCGGTCAACAACGCCAACCAGCTGGATCGAGTCAGCGGCTTCATCGAGCGGCTCCCGGACCACGCCGAGCTGCAGTCGGGCGGCCACCGGGTCGGCGACCGTGGCTACTTCTTCGCCCCGACGGTTGTCTCGGGCCTGAACCAGGACGACGAGGCGATTCAGGACGAGATATTCGGCCCCGTCATCACGGTGCAGAAGTTCAGTGACGAGGACGAGGCACTGCGCTGGGCGAACGGGGTCCAGTACGGTCTCGCGAGCAGCGTCTTCACGAAAGACCATGGCCGGGCGATGCGGATGGCGCGGCGGCTCGACTTCGGCTGCGTCTGGATCAACACCCACATACCGATCGTGGCGGAGATGCCGCACGGCGGATTCAAACACTCCGGCTACGGCAAGGACTTGTCCGTGTACGGCCTGGAGGACTACACCCGCATCAAGCACGTCATGACTGACCTGTCAGTTTGAGGGCCCTGCGTGAGAATCTTGTTGATTGGCGCGGGAGGCGTCGGCGGGGCGTTCGCTGCCATCGTCGCCCGGCGTGACTTCTTCGAGCACGTCGTCATCGCCGACTTCGACGAATCACGGGCGCAGATCGCCGCAGCCGTCGACGACCGCTTCAGCAGCGCGCGGATCGACGCCTCCGACGCTGGCTCGGTCGAGGCGCTGGCGCGCGAGCACTCGGTCACGCACGTGATGAACGCCGTGGACCCGCGGTTCGTGATGCCGATCTTCAACGGCGCGTACGCCGCCGGAGCGGACTACCTCGACATGGCGATGAGCCTGTCGCGCCCGCACACCGAGTCGCCGTACACCCTGACCGGAGTCACGCTCGGCGAGGAGCAGTTCGCGGTCGCAGAGAAGTGGGAGAGTGCTGGGCGGTTGGCGCTCGTCGGCATCGGGGTGGAACCGGGACTGTCGGACGTGTTCGCCCGGTACGCGTCCGACCACCTCTTCAGCGAGATCGACGAGCTCGGCGTCCGTGACGGGGCGAACCTCTCCGTCGACGGCTACGACTTCGCCCCGTCGTTCTCGATCTGGACCACGATCGAGGAGTGCCTCAACCCGCCGGTGGTGTGGGAGAAGACCGACGAGAACCCACAGGGCGGCTGGTACACGACGGAGCCTTTCAGCGACCCGGAAGTCTTCGACTTTCCGGACGGGATCGGGCCGGTCGAGTGCGTCAACGTCGAGCACGAGGAGGTGCTTTTGATGCCGCGCTGGCTCGACGCCAAGCGGGTGACGTTCAAGTACGGCCTCGGCGATGAGTTCATCGACGTCCTCAAGACGCTGCACAAGCTCGGGCTCGACCGGACTGACGCGCTGCGCGTCGGAGGTGTTGAGGTCAGCCCGCGTGACGTCGTGGCTGCTGCCCTACCCGATCCAGCGACGATCGGCGACAAGATGGTTGGCAAGACGTGCGCAGGTGTTTATGTCACCGGGCGTGGCAAAGACGGCGAGCCACTGTCGACGTACCTCTATCACGTCGTCGACAACGCCTGGTCGATGCTGGAGTACGGCCATCAGTGCGTGGTGTGGCAGACCGCCGTCAACCCCGTCATCGCGCTAGAGCTGCTGGCTCGAGGCACCTGGACGGGCGCCGGAGTGCTCGGACCGGAGGCGTTCGATGCCGTACCCTTCCTCGATCTGCTCACCGAGCACGGCTCCCCGTGGTCCCGCCAAGACCGTTGACCCGCCGCTTTATTGCCGTTGACCCGCCGCATATGCAGTGTCGAGTCGTCACCATCGGCGTGCTGACGTCAGCCGAGGTCAGCCGGCTCGAGTTGGGGCCCGGAATCTCGGCGAGGTCCCCGCGGTTGCCATCAGGCATGTCAGCCGTTTCCCCACATGCGGAGCGCCCGCTCTCCCTGCTCGATTTTGTCGACATCCCTCCCGGCCTTACCGCCTCGGAGGCGATGCAACGGACGGTGCGGACGGCACAGGCGGCGGACCGGCTCGGCTATCACCGGTACTGGATCTCCGAGCACCACAGCTTCGTCGGACTCGCGAGCAGCTCCCCAGAGATCCTCATCAGTCATATCGCCGGGGCGACCACAGGCATCCGGGTCGGTGCCGCCGGAATCATGCTGCCGAACCATGCACCCCTGAAGGTGGCCGAGTGGTTCCGCACTTTGGAGATGCTCCACCCGGGTCGGATCGACCTCGGGCTAGGGAGGGCCCCCGGCACCGACCAGGTCACGGCGTTTGCGTTGCGGCACTCCCGGGACGGCGCCACCGGCGTCCCTGACTTTCCCCAGCAGGCCGCCGAGCTGATCGCGTTCCTGACCGACAGCTGGCCAGCCGGCCACCCTTTCGCGAAGGTCGTCGCTACTCCTGTGGTCGACACCCAACCCGAGTTCTTGATGCTGGGCTCCAGCGGTTGGGGCTCCGCGTTCGCGGCCGCGAACGGTATGACGTCCGTCTTCGCTCACCACATGAGCCCCGAGCTCGCGATAGATGCGCTGCGTGCCTACCGGCGCGACTTCCAACCCTCCGAGCTCGGGGCGGAGCCACGTGTCATCGTGTCGGCGCTGGCTCTCGCGACGCACGATCCTGCGGTCGCCGACGACTTTCGGGCGGGCTGGGCATTGTCGATGCGCAACATCCGGCGCGGAGAAACTATGCGGCCGACGATCGAAGAGATCCGTGCCTTCCGCCTGTCTGACGAGTACGCCGGCATCGCGCCCGGCCTGGAGGGTCGTGTCTTCGCGGGCGAGCCCGCGGTCGTGGCGAAGCAGCTTGCCGCCCTTGCCGAAGCTGCCGGAGCCGACGAGATCACAGTGGTCGCACCTACGCCGGATCAGCAGGCCAAGCTCGCCAGCCTCGAGCTGCTGGCCACCGAGTGGGGACTACAGCCGCGCAGTCTCCCAGCCGACCAGGTGTGACGGTCAGCGCCAACAACGTGGCGGTTCAACGTCAACAAGGTGGCGGGTCAACGTCAACAAGGTGGCGGCTCAACGGAATTGGGAGTGGAGTCGAGGGCGGCCCTGATGGCGGCGGCGAGCTCGTCGACGTCGCTGTCGGTCATCACGAACGCCGGCGAGACCTGGATCCCGCCCGAACCCACGGCTCGGGTCGCCACACCGTGGGAGCGCAAGGTCTTCGCCAGTGCCATCGCCTCTGCCGGCGAGGACAGCTGGACCGCGGCTAGCGCCCCCGTCCCGCAACGCACCTCAAGGACTCGCTCGTGCTGCGCCAACGGCGCGAGCTTCTCGGCCAGCGTGGACTCGAGGCGGGCCGCCTCGTCGAGCAGCCCTTCGCGCTCGATCACGTCGATGTTGGCCAGTGCCACCACGGCGGCTGCGGCGTGCCCGGAGTACGTGTAGCCGTGCCGCCACCAGACACCGGCGTCGCGACGAAAGAACGGCTCGCTGACTTTCGGTGCGATCAGCACAGCGCCCATCGGCAGGTAGCCCGACGTGAGCCCTTTCGCCGTCGTGACGATGTCGGGTTCCAGACCGAGCCGGCCGCTGGCGAACCACGCTCCACCGATCCGGCCGAACCCCGTCACGACCTCATCGGCAACGAACAACACGTCGTACTCCGTGCACACCTTGCGTACGTCGGCGAGGTAGCCCTCCGGCGGCGGGTAGACGCCACCGGCGCCGATGACGGGCTCGCAGAAGAACGCCGCCACCTTGTCGGGGCCGACGCGTTCAATGGTCTGCCGGAGGTCGTCGGCGCTGTCCCAGCCGACCGTGGCCGCGTCGGCGACGAGCTCGCCATACCCCTCGCGGTTGCCGGGTATGCCGGCGAGCGCGGTTCCGGCGTAGTGCATCCCGTGGTAGGCCTTCTCGCGGCCGATCACGACCGTTCGTGACGGCTGGCCGACCTCGTTCCAGTAACGGCGCGCGAGCTTGGCGGCGGTGTCGACGGAGTCCGAGCCGCCGGACGTGAAGAAGACCTTGCTGCCCGGGACGGGAGCGATTCCCGCCAGCCGTTCGGCGAGCTCGACCGTCGGCTCGGTCACGTAGTCGCCGAACGTGCTGTACGCCGCCAGCTTGGCCATCTGCGCGGCCGCGACCTCGGCGAGCTCAGTGCGGCCGTGCCCGATGTTGGTGAACCACAATCCCGCCGTCGCGTCGAGATAGCGCCGGCCGTCAGCGTCGTAGACGTGGGCGCCGTCGCCCCGGGCGATGACGAACTCACCGTCACGCTCCACGGCTCCCATGTCGGAGAACGGATGCCACAGGGCGCCCATGAACTGCTCCTTCGTACGGCGGCGACTGACGTCTGGCAACGTATCCCACACTTCGTCCCTACCGCTGAGGTCCCCTGGGCCGGACGCGCCATGAAAAGATGAGCGGGTGAGCCATCGCCCGAAGCCCCGCGAGATCGTGCTGCTCGGGTCGACCGGTTCAATCGGCACCCAAGCGCTCGACGTGATCCGCGCCAACCCGGACAGGTTCCGAGTGGTCGGTCTCGCCTGCGGGGGTGCCGATCCCGCCGGGCTGGCTTCCCAGGTCATCGAGTTCGGCGTCTCGACGGTCGCGCTGGCCCGCAGTACCGCGGTGCAAGACCTTCAGCTCGCCCTGTACGCCGAGGCGCAACGTCGCGGCTACCACCACGGCGAGTTCACCCTGCCGAAGATCCTGGCCGGACCCGACGCGGCGCAACGTGCGGCCGGTCTGCCGTGCGACATCGTGCTGAACGCCATCACGGGGGCGGTGGGACTCCGCCCCACCCTGGCGGCCCTCGGTGCCGGCGCCACTGTCGCGTTGGCCAACAAGGAGTCGCTCATCATCGGGGGCGAGGTCGTCACATCGGCGGCGAAGCCCGGCCAGATCGTCCCGGTCGACTCCGAGCACTCGGCGCTGGCGCAGTGCCTGCGCGGCGGTCGGCACGAGGAGGTACGCCGGCTCATCATCACCGCCAGCGGGGGACCGTTCAGGGGCCGGTCGCGCGCTGAGCTGGTCGACGTGACCGCCGAGCAGGCCCTGGCCCATCCGACCTGGAGCATGGGTCCGGTGGTGACGACGAACTCGTCCACGCTGGTCAACAAGGGACTCGAGGTGATCGAGGCCCATCTGCTCTTCGGCATCGGCTACGACGACATCGAGGTCGTCGTACATCGGCAGTCGGTGGTGCACTCGATGGTGGAGTTCCACGACGGCTCGACGCTGGCACAGCTGTCGCCCCCCGATATGCGGCTCGCCATCGGCCTGGCCCTGGGTTGGCCGGACCGGGTGCCGGAGACGGCGCCCCCGGTCGACTGGAGGCAGACACACAGCTGGGACTTCGAGCCGGTCGACCACGAGGCCTTCCCTGGGCTCCGGCTGGCCATCGAGGCGGGACGGCGGGGAGGGACGTTTCCGGCGGTCTACAACGCCGCCAATGAGGTGGGGGTCGCCGCGTTCCTCGCCGGCAAGGTCGCGTATCTAGGGATCGTCGACACCGTCGCCACTGTGATGGCGGCAGCTGGCCTGAGCGAGGACGTACCCTCGAGAAGTGGCGGGTTGAGCGTCGATGACGTGCTGACCGCCGATCGTTGGGCGCGGGATCGAGCATCGGGCATGCTCGAGCAGCAGCCGACCGCAGGAGGAGCAGCACACACATGACCGCACTGGTCTACGCCTTGGGGGTCTTCCTCTTCCTGTTCGGCGTGCTCGCCTCCATCGCACTGCACGAGGTCGGACACATGTGGCCGGCCAAGAAGTTCGGCATCAAAGTGACGCAGTACTTCGTCGGCTTCGGCAAGACCGTCTGGTCGGTCAAGCGTGGTGACACCGAGTACGGCGTCAAGGCGTTCCCGCTCGGTGGCTTCATCCGGATGGTCGGCATGCTGCCGCCAGCCAAGGACGGCGAGCAGTCGAGCCGTCTCAGCGCCGGCTTCTTCGGGCGGCTGATCGCCGACGCCCGCGCCGCCGAGGCCGACGCGACGTTGGCCACCCCCGAGTCGCGACACTTCTACCGACAAGCATGGTGGAAGAAGGTCATCGTGATGAGCGGTGGCCCGATGGTGAACATATTCCTGGCGGTCCTGCTGCTGGGTTTCGTGTTCATGGCGATCGGCATCAAGCAGCCGACCCTTACCGTCAGCCAGGTGTCGGACTGCGTCATCCCCGCCAGCGAGGGCGCAAGGGCCTGCCGCGTCGCCTCAGACGGGCGGGCCGACCCCATTGCCCCCGCCCGCGAGGCGGGGTTCCGGACCGGCGACACGATCGTCTCCCTCGACGGCGACAAGGTGACGAGCTGGGAGTCGTTCTCCAGCGCGATCCGCGACAGCGGCGGCGAACAGCTCTCGGTCGTCGTCGAGCGCGGCGGGGAACGGCGGACGCTCATGACCACCCCGATCGTGTCGCAACGGCCAGACCTCGAAGACCCGACAAGGTTTGTCGATGTCGGCTTCCTCGGTGTGGTCCCCGAAGACGTTCGGCAGCGACAAGACGCCGGCTACGTCGCGACGACGTTCGGCGAGTACGGCAAGCGCACCGGCGACGCGCTTGTCCACATCCCGCAGCGGATGACCGGTGTGTTCAAAGCTGCACTGGGCCTCGAGGAGCGCGACCCGCAGAGCCCGATGAGCGTCGTTGGCGCGAGCCGGGTCGCCGGCGAGGTGGCCTCGGACGACCGGATCGAGATCACTGACCGCTGGGTCGCCCTGCTCACGTTGTTGGGCATCGTCAACTTGTTCGTGGCCCTGTTCAACTTCATCCCGCTGCTGCCTCTCGACGGGGGCCACATCGCGGGCGCGCTCTACGAGGCCGCCCGCCGGGGCATCGCACGTGTCCGCGGGCGTCCCGACCCCGGGTACGCCGACGTGGCCAAGATGCTGCCCATCGCGTACACGATGGCATCCCTGCTCATCGTGATGGGCGTGGTGCTGATCTGGGCCGACATCGTCAGCCCGATTCGGGTGACGGGCTGACCGTGGATTTCCCCGACGTACCCGCTCACAGACATGACCGACGTGAAGGACGCTGTCGCCCATGACCAGCATTGACCTCGGAATGCCCGCTGCGCCACCGCCGGTGCTCGCCCCTCGCCGCCGGACGCGGCAGATCCAGGTGGGCTCGGTGGCGGTGGGTGGCGACGCACCCATCTCGGTGCAGTCGATGACGACCACGCTCACCGCCGACGTCGACACCACCTTGCAGCAGATCGCCGAGCTGACCGCCGCCGGCTGCGACATCGTCCGGGTGGCGTGCCCGAGCCAGGACGACGCCGAGGCGCTACCGGCCATCGCCCGCAAGTCACAGATCCCGGTCATCGCCGACATTCACTTCCAGCCGAAGTACGTCTTCGCGGCGATCGACGCCGGCTGTGCCGCTGTACGCGTCAACCCCGGCAACATCCGTAAGTTCGACGACCAGGTCAAGGAGATCGCAGCCGCTGCAAGGGACCGTGGCACGTCGATCCGGATCGGCGTCAACGCCGGGTCCTTGGACAAGAGGCTGTTCGAGAAGTACGGCAAGGCGACGCCGGAGGCGCTCGTCGAGTCGGCGGTCTGGGAGGCGTCGCTCTTCGAGGAGCATGACTTCCACGACTTCAAGATCTCCGTCAAGCACAACGACCCGGTCGTGATGGTGCGGGCCTATGAGCTGCTGTCCGAGGCAGGCGACTGGCCGTTGCACCTGGGCGTGACCGAGGCCGGACCCGCGTTCCAAGGCACGATCAAGTCGTCGGTGGCCTTCGGGGCCCTGCTGGGCAAGGGCATCGGCGACACGATCCGGGTCTCGCTGTCCGCGCCGCCGGTCGAGGAGGTCAAGGTTGGCCTCCAGATCCTCGAGTCGCTCAACCTGCGCCCGCGTCGCCTCGAGATCGTGTCGTGTCCTTCGTGCGGCCGCGCACAGGTTGACGTCTACAAGCTCGCCGACGAGGTGACCGCTGGGCTCGAGGGAATGGAGATCCCGCTCCGGGTCGCAGTGATGGGGTGTGTGGTCAACGGTCCGGGTGAGGCCAGGGAGGCTGACCTCGGTGTGGCTTCGGGCAACGGCAAAGGCCAGATCTTCGTCAAGGGCGAGGTGGTCAAGACCGTCCCGGAGGCCCTGATCGTCGAGACGCTGATCGAGGAGGCGATGCGGATCGCCGACGAGATGGGCGAGCCCCTCGACGCCGACGGCATGACGCGCGAGTCCGGTACGCCGACCGTCACCGTCTCCTGAGCTGCCTGCCTCGCAACGGTTGCACCCGCTCGGCGTACCACCGAGTCCTCAGCCACGCTGCGAGCCGGGGGTCGCTTGACGGTGCAGGGCCAAGGGATGAGTGGGATCGTTGTCCGTCCGGTGAGGTTCACCGAGCAGATCGAAGCAATGCAGGCGTTCCTCGAGACGCTCGGGTTACGACCCCGGATCGAGTCCGAGGGTGGTACCTGGGTCGACATGGTGGCGGGTGGGGGCATGGTCGGCCTACACACCGTCGAGACCTCTGTCACCGGAGCGGTCCAGGGGGAGACCGGGCTCAGCTTCGAGGCCGACGATGTCGGCGAGCTCGCCGCTCAGCTCACCCGCGCCGGCGTGGGGGACGTCGTCGTGTACGACGAGGCGTACGGTCGCGTGCTCGCCTGCCGTGATCCGCTCGGCGACGTGGTCCTCGTCAGCGAACGAAGTGAGGACCTCTACGGCTACCGTTTGCACGGTGGGCAACCGGTCTCCGATCTGAGGGTGGTTCCGGTCCGGTTCACCGATCCCCGCGGCCCCATCGGTGACTGGCTCGAGACACTGGGGCTCTCCCTCGTAGGCGAGGGCCAATGACAGCTACGTCATGTTCGCGGCCGGCGAGGGCGACCACGGCTACGTGGGCGTGCACCGGGTGTACGCCGACGAGCTCCCGATCGTTGCCAGGCCCAATGCCGTCCAGCTAACGTTCAGCACCAGCGAGTCACTCGACGATGTCGCCAGCCGCCTGGTGGACGCGGGCCACGCAGACGCCGCTGTGCTGCGCGAGGACTTCGGCTCGATGCTCACCGTCACCGACCCCGACGGCTGCGGGGTGCAGGTGCACCGGGCCGCGGCGCCCGCGTGACGACCACCCAGTCCCGATGACCGAAGCGCCCCGAGCCGACGTGTGGGGTGCGGCGACATCGATCGAAATGCTGCTGCCGGCTTTGGTCGGGCTGAGCCTGGCATTCGTCGAGCCGGCCACCGGCGCTGGGCATGGTCGCGTGGGGATGCGCGTACACGCTCGATCGCATGCTCTCGCCGGCGCGGAGTATGGGTGGGTAAACACTAGGTCCGGGAGGTTGTTCGTTGTTTAATCGGACAGTGAGCCTCTCTCCGGCACCTCGCCACAGC
>JACCVZ010000076.1 GCA_013697905.1 Nocardioidaceae bacterium | reverse complement strand
GTCGAAGACAGCCCTCAACATGGTCACGACCCAGTACGCCAAGGCACTTCACGGCATCAAGGTCAACGCCGCAGACCCCGGCTACACCGCTACAGATCTCAACAACCACAGCGGCTTTCAGACGGTGACGCAAGGCACCGACGCAATCGTGCGGCTGGCAACGCTGGGTCCCGACGGTCCCACCGGCGGCTTCTTCGACCGTACTGGCCCCGTGCCCTGGTGAGAGGTCCTCAGCTGTTGCCGGACGACATGATGACCACGTCTCCGTGACCGCCGTAACCGAGCACGTCCTCGCCGTACTGTGTTCCGTCGAACGTCACCATCAGGTAGCCGCCGCCCGGACGCTCGACGAGCTGCGGATGGGGGATGTTGGTGCCGTATGGCGCATCGAGCTTGCCGAGCGGCTTCACGGACAGGTCGTAGACCGGGTACTGGCGCCGGTCACCGTCACTGGCGAGCAGGTACCACTTGCCCGCGACCTGCTTCAGGATCGTGCCCTCGCATTGGTGCAGCGACGTGTCCGCCCCGACCAGCTCGAGGCCCTCGTCGTACGGCGCACCGGTGGCCCCCGCGGCCAGCGCTGGATGGAAGTCGAACGGGTCCTGTGCTGGGCTCTCGACGAAGGCGACGTGCCACCTGTCGTCGATCCTTGTCGCGGCCGGATCCCAACTGCTGACGTCGGTGGGCAAGTCGAGTCTCTCGGTCTCGAGCAGGTGGACGCCTGCGAGCACGAAGTCGGACGTGACCGCATGCCGGACGTGCACCCCGGTGAAGTCGAAGTCACCCCATGAGGTAGTGAGCACGGTGAACTGTCCGTTGGGCTCGTCGAAGATCACCTGTCCCGCATGGTCGCCCACCACCAACCCGTCTCGGCGCGTGTAGAGGTGCGCGACCTGCTGCAGCGCGGTCGGGTCGTCGAGGTCCAGCGTGAAGACTCCCCAGTGCGCCTGCTGGAAAAATCCCAGACCCGCGCAGGTGAACGTCAGGTAGGCCAAGTGGTCGCGGACGTAGGCGCTCCCGTCAGGTCGCTGGACCAAGTGCGGGTCGCGGAGCCCAACCATGCCGAAGGGCCCGGCCCTCACCCGATCGAGGCTCACCTTCCCGCCTCGCGCCCCGTAGCCGAACGAGAAGGCCGACAACGTGTCCGGGTTGCGCAGGTCAATCCGCTCGGCCACCTGGTCGCGATCCGTCAGAACCGGCTGCCAGCCGTCCCCCGAATCGACCAGCGCCGTCACCTGGTTCTCGCACACCGCGAACGCGAACTCGAAGGGCGCCTGCAGATGCACGACTTTCTCGCCGATGACGCGGACGCCGCCGCCCCGTTGCACCTCGATGCTGACCTGCTGCCGCTTGGGTGAGAAGACGACCGCGACGTGGTCACCGCCAGCGCTCATCAGACCAGCCACGACGTCGGCCCGGTCGGCGGCGGCCACGGACAGCTCGACCGCGGCGAAGGGTGCGACGGGACCGTTCGCGGTCCGATGGAGGGAGCTCAGCGGGCCGGGTGGAGCCTCCTCCACCTGCTCGAACCCGCGGGAAACCAGCTGGAACGGCCGATACCGATCGTCCACCTGGAAGGACAGGTCGAACACGCTCGCGGTCGCGTCCTTCGGTGCGGCCGAGTCGCAGGCCAGCGGAACACCGCCCACCCCGACCAGCGCCGTCAGGCCGAAGGCTTTGAGAACGGTACGGCGGCCGACGGACCGACCGTCTGCCGTCACCCCTTCAGACCCGACCGAGAGACACCCTCGATGACGAAGCGTTGGGCGATGACGAACAGCACCAGCACGGGGATACTCGCGATGACGGCTCCCGCCATCAGCAGGTCGTAACGCACGCTGTTGGCCGACTGGAGGGTCGACAGACCCGCTTGCAACGTCTGGTGCTCAGGGCTGAACAGCACGTAGACCGGCCACAGGAAGTCATTCCAGTTGGTGAGGAAGGCCAACAAGGCGAGCGTCGCCAGTGCCGGCCTCGACAGCGGCAACACGATCCGCCAGAAGGTCTGCCATCGGTTCGCGCCGTCGAGAAAGGCCGACTCCTCGAGCTCACGGGGAAGCTGGAGGAAGAACTGACGGAGAAAGAAGACACCGAATGCGTTGGCCGCGGTGGGCACGATGATCGCGATCAGGGTGTCGAGCCAGAACAGCCGGCCAACGATCTCGTAGTTGGGGATGATCAGGATCACCGGCGGCACGAACAGGGTCGCGACGATGAGACCGAACACGATCTTGCGACCGGGAAACTCCATCCGTGCAAGGGCATACGCCGCCAGCGCAGCCGTCGCCACCACGAGCATTGCGTTGGCCGACGCGGCGAACAACGAGTTCGCGAACCATCGCAGCACCGGTGTGTCCGAGGCGTGGAAGATGTGGTCGTAGGCCTGCATCGTCGGCTGCTGGGGAAACAGCGTTGGCGGCGTCCTGCCGGCTTCTTGTCGCGTCTTGAACGATGTGAGCAGCATGAAGAGCAAAGGGCTGACGAACATCAGGGTCAAGACGCCGAGAAGTGAGAGACGCAGCGCCTTCATGCCCGCTCACCCTCCCGGCCACGAAACAGCGTGAACACGATGACGGAGGTCGCCATCAGTGCCACGGTGAGGATCCAGCTCGCAGCTGCAGCGGAACCCATCTGGAAGTTCTGCAACCCGGTCTCAGCGATCTGGAAGATGGCGGTCCGCGTCTTCTGACCCGGGGCGCCGTTCGTCATCAGGTAGGACTGGCCGAACATGTTGGCCGAGGCGATGATCGTCGTCATGGTCACGAACAACGTGACCGGCCGAAGCCCCGGCAACGTCACGTGCCAAAACGTGCGCCCCGCACTCGCCCCGTCCACACGGGCCGCCTCATACTGCTCATGCGGGATGTCTTGCAGCCCGGCAAGAAAGATCACAGCGTTGAAGCCAAGCGTCCACCACACGGTCACCCCGACCAGCGCTCCCCACGCCTGCGGCACCGAGCTCAGCCATGGCGTGTTGTCCGGCAGCCCGATCAGCCCGATCAGGTAGTTGATGACGCCGATGTTGGCATCGAGAAGGAACCTCCACAGCAAGCCAACGACCGCGACACCCAAGACGTACGGCGCGAAGTAGATGGCTCGCACCGCGTTGCGCCCACGGAACCTCTGGTTCATCACCAAGGCAATCGCCAGCGGGACGATGAGCAGCAGCGGGACACTGAGCACGGTGAAGATGCCGGTGGCCTTCATGGAGTTCCAGAAACCCGCGAACGACACCGAGTCGGGGTTGAGCAGGTCTTTGTAGTTGTCCAGGCCGACGAACGGCTTGCGGGGCAGCGTGAAGTCCCAATTGTGCAGGCTGATCCACAGACCGAAGACGATGGGCGCCAAGACGAACGCCACGAAGAGCGCGAGGTAGGGCGCCAGGAAGAGCCAGGCCGTCACCGGTCGGTCACGCAGGGACCCCTTGCGTGCCGCCGGTGGCTGTTCTGTGTCAATCTCCTCGGCCGTCTGAACAGCCATGGCGTCAGCCGCCGAACTTCTCGAGGTTGTCCTTCATCAGCTGGGTGGCGTTGGACTGCGCCTTGGACAGCGCTTCCTCGACGGACTTCTGGTCGAGCACGGCCTCGTTGACCGCCACCTCGAGCGTCTGCGGCTGGACGTCACCAAGGCCCGGCACCGGCGGCAGGAAGTGCAGGTGGTCGACCTGGTCCTTGAGTGCGTACTGCACCGAGTCCGTGTACGCCGACTCCTCCCGCGCGGAGTTGCGGGCCGGGATCATGCCGGCTTTGGACCACTTGGACGACTGCTCGCTCATCCATCCGATGAACACCTTCGACGCGTCGGACCGGTCCTTGTCGTCCGCGGCCTGCGAGGTGAGGAAGAAGTTGTGCGAGTTCGCCCAGGAGGCAGGCTCGTCACCAATCGTCGGCAACGCTGCGATGCCGTAGTTGATCCCAGCCGCCTCGAGGTCGTTGATCTGCCAGATGCCGTCCCAGGTGATGGAGTTCTTGCCGTTCTTGAACGCGAGGTACTGGGCGTCGATGTCGACGTTGGCAGGGCTGTAGCCACTCTTGATCTGGTCGGTCATCCAGGTGAGCGCCTTGACGCCGGCTTCTGACCCGAATGTCGCTGCGGATCCGTCCTCGGCATACGGCTCGCCGCCGAACTGCCAAAGCAGGCTCAGGAACATCAGGTGACCCGGCCACTGGTTCGGCATCCAGAACGGGGTGTCGAAGCCGGCCTGCTGGAGCTTCTTGCAGGCATCTTCGAGGCTGGCCGCGTCGGTGGGGGCTGCGTCGATGCCGGCTTTGGAGAAGTGGTCCTTGTTGTAGTACATCGCCAGGCAGTGCACGTCGAGCGGGATGCCGTAGCGCTTTCCCTGGTAGATGCCCGGTCCCCACACCGACTTCGCAAAGTCCGACTCCTGCAGCCCGAGCGCCTCGGCGACGTCGTCGACCGGCACGATCACGCTTCGCGCGGCGTTGGTGGCCAGCTGGTCGAGGTGCATGGCCCCGACGTCGGGGCCCTTGTTCGCCTGGACCGCTGCCGGGAGCCGCTGGTAGAAGTCGGCCCACTCGATGGTGTTCGGCTTGACGGTGATGTTCTTCTCTGCGCTGTTGAACGAGTCCACGAGCGCGCTCATCGCCGGGCCGTCACCGCCGGTGAAGCCGTTCCAGTAGGCCAGTGTGAGGGCCGGGCCCTCGTACTTGCCGCTGAACCCTCCGACGCCTTCCTTGTCGGTGCCGCCGACGCCCTGACCACCGCCGCAGCCCGTCACCAGGGCAGCAGTGGTGAGCGCGCTCAGGCTGAGGAATCGACGGCGGGTGAAGACGGTCGCGACGCTGGACAGCTCAGCTGAGCGGGGCGTGTGGTTCATGGTTGTTGCTCCTTGCGTTCGGTGAAGGGCGCATCTGCGGGGGCTGGAACCAGGTGAATGACACTCCATGACAACGCTGGGAGGACAACAGTCAGGTGCCCCTCAGCGAGGCTGGCTTGTTCCAACCTACGAGGTGCCACCCGGTCCGGATCCTCGGCCACGTTGCGAGTGGCGGAATCGTGATGATGGAGAGTCGTAGCTTCGAGTGTGCTCCCCCCGGGAAAACCACGCACGTCGAGGGTGATCTCGATCGGGTCTGCTCGGCTTCGGTTGACGGCAAAAATGGCCAGCTCACCGGCGTCCTCGTCGTAGGTGGCGGTGGCGTCGACCAGGGCCACCTCGCCGTACAGCGGCGTCTCGTACGTCGGCGACCGCATCTCGACCCGGAGTACCTCCCCGCGTGCATAGCGGGTCACCTGCGCGAACGGGTGGAAGATCGTCTGCCGCCAGGCGGCGCCGCCCGGCTGCGTCAGGATCGGCGCGATCACGTTCACCAACTGCGCCTGGCAAGCGATCGCGACGCGGTCGGCGTGGCGCAGCAGCGTGATGAGCAGTGACCCCACGACGACGGCGTCAGCCACGTCATAGCTGTCCTCGATCAACGCCCGCGAATCGGCCCACTCGAGGTGGTCCTGGCCAGCGAAGTCCTGCTGGTACCACACGTTCCACTCATCGACCGACAGGCGAAGCTTTTTGGCTGAGCGCTGTCGAGCCCCCACGTGGTCGGCGGTTGCCACCACAGCCTCGATCGCTCGCTCCAGGTCGACGGCGCACCCGAGGAAGCTGTCGACGTCACCGCCGACCGGTTCGTAGTAGTTGTGCAAGGAGATGAAGTCGACAAGCTCGTAGCACTGCTCGAGCACCGTGGCTTCCCATG
>JACCVZ010000067.1 GCA_013697905.1 Nocardioidaceae bacterium | reverse complement strand
GCCGGCGATCGAGGTCAACGGCGACGGTGTGAGCCGCTGGCGGGCCTGCTCGTCGGTGAGCCCTGCGGCCTTGAGCCGCACGCTGGCCCGGTTGTAGTCGAGCACCTGTGCCAGCTGGGAGCGCTCGCCACCGGACCAGTCCGGGCGTACGCGGTCGGGCGGAGTGGGGGTCATGCCGAGACTCCTTCGGTCTCGCCGTGCCAGGACCGCCACAGCGCGGCGTAGGAACCATCGGCGGCGATCAGCTCGTCGTGGGAGCCTATCTCCGTGATCCGACCGTCCTCGACGACGGCGACTCTGTCGGCGTCGTGCGCGGTGAAGAGCCGGTGCGCGATGGCGATCACCGTTCGTCCAGCGAGGACGCCTGCAAGCGAACGCTCGAGATGTCGGGCGGCCCGAGGGTCGATCAGCGACGTCGCCTCGTCGAGCACCAAGGTGTGCGGGTCGGCGAGGACCAGCCGGGCCAGCGCCAGCTGCTGCGCCTGGGCAGGCGCCAGCGACAGGCCGCCGGAGCCCACCCGGGTGTCGAGGCCGTCCGGCAGTGCCAGCGCCCACGCCTCGGCGTCGACGGCCCGCAGCGCCGCCCGCATCGTCTCGTCGGAGTCCCGGTCACTGAGGGAAAGCGCGAGGTTCTCACGCAACGTGCCGACGAAGACGTGGTGCTCCTGGGTAACCAGCGCGACATGTCTGCGGAGGTCATCAAGGGGCAGCTCAGTCATCCCGACGCCACCGATCGTCACCGTACCGGCGCCGGGAGGATGGATCCCAGCCAGCAGCCGGCCCATCGTCGACTTGCCGGCGCCGGAGGGACCTACCATGGCAATGCGCTCACCTCGGTCGACGTGCAGGTCGATCCCGTGCAGGACGTCGCGGCCCTCGACATAGGCGAAGTGCACGTCGTCTGCGTCGATGCGCTCGTGCGCCGGCTCTCGGCCCGACACCGCCCGATCGTCGGGGACGCTGCCGACGCCGAGCAGCCGGGCCAGCGACGTCGCACCGATCTGGAGCTCGTCCAGCCACGACAACAACCGGTCGACGGGGTCGATCAGCGCTTGGACATACAGCGTTGCAGCGATGACGTCACCAAGCTCCACCTGGCCGCGGCTGTGCAACCAGCCGCCGAACAGCAGTGTGGCGACCGTGGGGATGAGGTAACCGATCTCCGCCGACGGGAACCACACGGTCCGCAACATCAGCGTGTAGCGCTCCGCCGCGAACGACTCGGCGATGTCGGCGTCGATCCGGTCCAGCCGCCGCTTCTCGAGCCCGAGCGCCTCGACGGTGCGGGCACCTTCGGCCGTCTCGGCGAGGCTCGCGTTGATGGCGGCGTACGACGCCGACTCGCGCAGATAGCCGTCGCGGGCACGCCGCAGGTACCAGCGCGTCGCCACGAACAGCAGCGGTACGCCGAGCATGAGGGGCACCAGCACCCAGACCCCCACCAAGATGCAGGCACCGATCGAGAAGACCGTCGTGACGAACGCGATGATGGTCTCGGGCAGCGCGAACCTGACCGACCAGCCGAGCGCTTCGACGTCGCGCGAGGTGCGCGTCAGCAGGTCGCCGGTGCCGGCCCGCTCCACGGTGCTAACCGGCAATGCCAGCGACTGCTTCACAAAGTTCTCGCGCAGCTCAGCGAGCACCTTCTCGCCCAACACCAAGGACGCGTACCGCGCATAGCGGGTGAGCACGGTCTGCACCAGCAAGAAGACCGCGATGGCGATGATCGTCTTGTCCACTGTCGAGACCGTGGTGCCTTCGGACACGTCCTGGACGAGGTTGCCGATCAGCCGCGGTGCCGCCAGGCCAGCAATGGCGGCGAGCACGTGCAAGCAGATTGCTGTCGTGAGCTGACGTGGATGTTGCCGCGCCATCTGGCGCGCATAGCGACGGACCTCGCGTGCGTCGGCCACGGGCAGGAGCTCTCTCATGCCGACACCTCATCCTCACCGCGTGCCACTACGCGTCGGTACCGAGGCTCGTCGAGCAGGTCACGGTGCGTCCCGACGGCGACCGCTCTGCCGGCCTGCACCAGCACCACCTCGTCGGCCTGGTCGAGCATCAACGGACTTGCGGTGATGACGACCGTCGTCTTCCCGGCGCGATGCTCGCGCAGCCGGGTGGCGATCCGGGCCTCGGTGTGCGCGTCCACGGCGGACGTGGGATCGACCAGCACCAAGATGTCTGGGTCGCCGACGAGGGCACGGGCGAGCACCAGGCGCTGCCGTTGCCCACCCGACAACGAACGACCTCTCTCCTCGACATCGGTGTCGAGGCCGTCGGAGAGCGTGTCCATCACGTCTTCAGCGGATGCCGTCAAGATCGCCGACATCAGGTCGTCGTCGCCCGCCGTGCCATGGACGTCGAGCTCGTCGCGAAGCCGTCCGCTGAAGAGCGTGGCGTTGGCGTCGCTGACGACGATCGCTCGGCGAACAAAGGCCCGCTCGAGGTCGGACAGCGACACGCCGTCAAGCGTTGCCGGGCCGTCGGCGAACCGGCCGAGCCGGTCGGCGATGGCTGCCGACTCGTGTGGCAGCTCGGACACGATCGCCGTCAGGTGTCCTGGCCGGACACGGAGACCGGTGCGGACGTCGACCAGGTCGCTCGCGGTCGACGCGACCCGCGGCTGCTCGATGTCTTGCGCCTCGGGCTCCACCGACAACACCCGGCAGATACGACGGCCCGCGACGAGCCCTCGGATGAGCTTGTTGGCGACCTCCGTTCCTGTCCGGAGGGGGATCATGAGGAACGCCGCATAGCCGTAGAACGCCACCAGCTCGCCCGGCTCGATCTTGCCCTCGACCGCGAAGCGTGCGCCGAGCCACACCACGAGCACAACGAACACTCCTGGCAGGAAGATTTGCAGAGCGTCGAGCATGGACTGAAGCCGAGCCACCTGGACACCGGCCTGGCGAACCTTCTGGGACTCCTCGGAGTACCGGTGGTGGAAGACCTCTTCGCCGCCGACGCCTCGCAGCACCCGGAGCCCACCGACGATGTCGGAGGCGAGCGTGTTGAGCTCGCCCATCATCTCGCGCTGAGCCAGGTTTCGTCTCTGCAGCGGTTTCAGCAGTGGGCCCAGCAACAGCAGTAGGGCCGGGACACCGATGAGGACGAGCAGGCCCAGTGTCATCGACGCGTTGAGCAAGATCGCTGCGACCACGAAGAAGGCCGCGACGGCGCCGAACGCCCGGCCCATCACCTCGATCGAGTTGCCGACATGGGCGAGGTCGGACGCGCCGATCGAAACCACCTCGCCGGTGGAGATCCTCCGCGGCAGAGTGGCGCCGAGCCGGACACTGTGCCGCGCGACCACCTGCACTGTCCGGTACGCCGCAATCAGCCAGTTCTGCACGGCGAAGCGGTGGCGCGCGACCCCGGCGACAGCCTGGAGGACGCCGATGCCGAGTAGCGCCGCCGCCCAGTAGGCCAGCCGCCCCATGTCGTCGGCACGCACGCCCTCGTCGATGGCTCGGCCGATGATCGCCGGCATCACCGCCTGCGCCACCATCCACACGATGCCGAAGGTGATCCCTGCGACCATCGTCGGAAGCTGCCCGCAAGCCACCCACCACAGGTAGCGGCCGGGGGAGCGGGCGTCGGGTGTCCCCGGGTCGGGGAGGGGCAGCTGACGCATAACACACCAACGGTAGAGATGAGAGGGCCTGCGGCGCCAACCGTTTAGCGTGCGCACGCCCCGGCGGCGGTCGTCGGCGGCGAACGGGGCACCGACAGGGACCGGCGGATCGAGACACCTCGACCCGCCGGTCCCTTCCCCCGGCCCGTCCCGACCGTGTGTCACAGCCGCAGCGAGCGCCCCTCGTCGGGTTCTTCATCGCGTCCCTCGCCGGGTTCTTCGTATGCGGGCGTGGCCCTGACCGAGTCGTCGCCTGGCTGGCCGCCGCGTCTGCGCGGCCGCAGCGCGGCAGCCAGACCGATGGCGCCCGCGGTGATCAACGCCACCGGACCCGCCAGCCGCGCGTCGTCGAGGCCGATCGCCTCGGTCAGCGTGAGCAGCCAGACGACGGTGAAGCCGGCGAAGATCGCGCCGAACACCAACGAGATGACGTCAGTTGCATGCCGAGGGAACACGGGTGCCTCCTGAGAGTGCGTCGAACGGTTGGTAGGTCGAAAAGATGCCGGTGCGAGCGGCGCTGTTGCCGTCGCCAGGGCAGTCAGCACGCATGATGTTGATCTGGCCGAAGGTCAGCTCGATGTCGATTGTCACGTCCGGATCGTCGTCGTCTCGTGGGACCAGGGTGGCGGACTGTGAGCCACCGCTCCGCGTCCCGACGTAGGTGGGGCCGGTGATCTCGCCACCGTCGACATGTGCGCTGATCGTGGCGTCCACCGACGACGGCACAATGACATCGACCTGCCCCACCGAGGAGTCGACGTCGATGACACGCCCGTCCAGCGCTGTGGGGTCCTGCACGTCGTCGAGGCGCACGATGAGCAGCCCGGCGCCATGCTCGTACGTCGACCGAACGTCGGCAGCCGCGGTCGGGCGGTAGGTCGCCTCGCCGTAAGGACCTGGCCCGACCACGGTCGAGACCACCGTCAAGAAGGTGGTGACCAGGCCGAGGAAGATGAGGAAGCGGCTGCGTCCGAACCGGGTGCCCACCAGCAGCGCCGCTGCGATGATCCCGAGGGCGGTGCCGGGGTAGACCGACGGTGGCAGCAGTCCGACGACGGTCTCGTCGATGACCCAGACCGTGCCCAGGGCCAGCGCGATGGTGGCAAGGGTGGCACCGAGCAGGTGGGAGGGCTCGCGCCGCGGCCGTTTGGGCCGGGGAGGCGAAGGGGGCGACGCAGGGGTGCGCGGCTGCGCCGGATCATCCGAACCCGTGCCCCCGGGACGCCGCCACCAGGGCCGCCGGGTTTCCTCCACCGGCAGCGGAGCAGTGTGCTCAGCCTGGTCGTGCTCAGCGACGTGGGTGCTGGTCGTCGGCAGCACGGACGTCGGCTCGTCGTCCGACGACGGGACCACCGGCGAAGAGACCGAGCCGCTGGTCGCATCCATCACCGCACCGGACGAGCGGTTCGGGGCGACCACGCCTGACGATGCAGTCGTCACGCTCCCGCCGTCACTCGGACGCCGAGTGAAGACGGCGAAGAGTACGAGGGCGAGCAGCCCGATCACGATGGCAGGGAACGGGTTGGGCGCACTGAAGCCGATTGCCCCGATCATCGTCGCGATCGTCGCGACCGCCGCGATCGCCAGGCCGGCAACGAGGATCCGCTCGGGGTCCCGGCGCAACCAGGTCGACGCAGGCGAGTCGTAGCTGTCCTCGGTCGGAATGGTGATCCAAGCGAGGCAGTAGAGCACCACCCCCGCTCCGCCGAAGAGCGTCAGGGCCGCGAACACGACCCGGACGACGAGGGGATCGACGTCGAGGTGGCGGCTGAGTCCCTCGCAGACGCCGGCGACCATCTTGTCGTGCCGGGCCCGGCGCATGGTGCGGATGTCTCGGACCTGCTCGCGACTGACTCGGGGACCGGCCTCGGAGGATTGGGGTTGCTGGGTCATGTCAGAAAGCCTCGCCGCTGTGGTGCCGCAGCGGTATCGGGGACAGCCCCCATCTCCTTGATGTGACCCTGACACCGGCCGTCCAGACATCAGGGAGCCATCGGATGGTCACCGAGCCGCTATGCGACGATCATGGACACATGTCCCAGACAGTCCAGCGTGCCCGGCGCGCCTACCGCGACCCTGAGGACTCGTTCCTCGGCGGCGTTGCGTCGGGTCTCGCCACACACCTCGGGCTTGATCCGCTGCATGCGCGGGTGGGTTTCGTCGCTCTGGCGCTGTGCGGCGGATTCGGGGTAGTCGTGTACGCCGCCCTGTGGGTGCTGTTGCCGGTAGCCACCATCGATGAGGACGACACCGCACCAGGTCTGGGATCGGCCACCCGGCGGGGCATGCGGACCCCGAGCCGTTCACGCCGCGGCGATGACATGGGAGTGGCGTTGTCGCTGATGATCTTCGGGCTGGGAGCTGTCGTGCTGCTGCAGGTGGCGGGGCTGTGGACGAGCCCGCGCATCTTCTGGCCGCTTGCAGTGGCACTGGCCGGGCTCGGCCTGTTGTGGTGGCAGTCCGATGAGGGCTCTCGGACCGACTGGCTCTCGTTGGGATCCGGTTGGAAGAGCTGGCTCCGTGTCGTAGTGGGCCTGGCCTTGGTCACCGGTGCGGTGTTTCTTGCCCTGTTCCAGGCCGGGGTGTCGGGGGCACTCGATGACACGCTCGGCGCCATCGCGCTTGCCATCGTGGGCGTCGGACTCGTGCTGGGGCCATGGCTGCTGACGCTCACCCGGCAGCTGCGACAAGAACGTGCAGAGCGGGTCCGCAGCCAGGAACGCGCCGACGTCGCCGCCCACCTTCACGACTCCGTGCTGCAGACTCTTGCCCTGATCCAGCGCCAGGCCGCCGACCCGGTTGCGGTGAGCCAGCTAGCGCGCACACAGGAGCGCGAGCTGCGCACCTGGCTGTTCGAGGCTGATGACCGGCAGACCGACACGCTGCGCTCCGCTCTGCAGCGCGCCGTCGCCGAGGTCGAGGACGTCCACCATGTTCCGATCGAGCTGGTGATGGTCGGCGACCTTGCCCTCGTCGACTCGACGCGGGCGCTGATGGCGGCCACCCGCGAGGCCGTCGTCAACGCCTCGCGTCACTCCGGCGCCGACCGGGTCGATGTCTTCGTCGAGGTAGGGTCGGGAACTGCCGAGATCTTTGTACGCGACCGCGGCCGCGGCTTCGAGCTTGAGCAGGTGGCCGAGGACCGGCTCGGAGTACGCCGCTCCATCGTGGACCGGGTGGCCCGCCACGGTGGCGATGCGGTCATCCGCAGCAAGCCGGGTGATGGCACCGAGGTGCGGTTGACGATGCCGTGCAACGGCGCGTCCCCCGCAGCGAGGCCAACATCTTCGAGCCCCACGTCGAAGCGCGAGGCGGAAGAAGGACGCCCATGACACCACTCCTGCGTTTGGTCATCGTCGACGACCACGCCATGTTCCGCACCGGGGTGAAGTCGGAGCTGACCGGTGTCTTCGACATCGTCGGCGAGGCGGCCGATGCCGACGAGGCGGTGAGGATCATCATGTCGTCGCTGCCCGACGTCGTCCTCCTGGACGTGCACCTGCCCGGCGGAGGGGGTGCCGAGGTGCTACGGCGAATCTCGACGCGGAAACCGGAGGTCAAGTTCCTCGCCTTGAGCGTCTCCGACGCCGCCGAGGACGTGATCGCGGTGATCCGGGGCGGAGCCCGCGGATATGTCACCAAGAACATCACCGGCGCGGAGCTGATCGCCGCGATCCGTCGGGTCGCCGACAACGACGCGGTCTTCTCACCTCGGTTGGCGGGTTTCGTGCTTGACGCGTTCGCTGGCCAGTTCGAGGTCGCCTCAGTCGACGGGGACCTCGACCGGCTGACGGAGCGTGAGCGCGAGGTGATGCGACTGATCGCCCGTGGCTACGCGTACAAAGAGGTCGCTGCGGAGCTGTTCATCTCGATCAAGACCGTGGAGAGCCATGTGTCGAGCGTGCTTCGCAAGCTCCAGCTGTCGAGCCGCCACGAGTTGACGCGGTGGGCGTCGGAGCGCCGCCTGTTGTAGGGCAGAATGCCCGAAGACCGCTCGCCGCCCGCGACCGAAAGGGGACGCTCCGTGGACCTGCTGCGCCACATCTTGTTGTTCATCCACCTGTTGGGCTTCGCAGCGCTCTTCGGTGGCGCCCTTGTGCAGTTCCGCGACGAGTACAAGGTCGTCAACGCAGCCATGTTGTACGGCGCACTCATCCAAATCGTGACCGGCTTGCTGCTGGTCGGAGTCATCGAAGGGGCCAACGACCCGATCGACAACTGGAAGGTCACCGTCAAGCTGGCGGTCGGGCTAGTTGCCGCCGTGCTCTGCTGGGTGAACCGCCGCAAGGACACCATCCCCGCCGGGCTGTTCGGTGCAATCATGCTGCTGACCGCGGGCAACGTCGGTGTCGCCGTCTTCTGGTGACGTCACGCGGGCCTTGCGTAACTAGGACAGTTTCTCGACGGGGGAGTAACGCAGCAACAGGCGCTTCATCCCGCTCGAGCCGAAATCGACCGAGGCGACCGCGTTGTCCGCCTGCCCCTCGACTGTCACCACGCTGCCCATGCCGAACGTGTCGTGGACGACACGATCACCGGGCGCCAACGAGGGGACGGGACGGGTTCCGCCCGTCGGTTTGGGCGCCGGAAGCTGGCGGGCGCTGCGGCGAATCGGCGAGGTCGCCGGGCCACGCAGATAGCCTGCGGAGTCGGCATACCGCGACGACGCCGACGAGCTGCCCCAGGTCGTCTGTGCGGACTCGGTGCGCTTCCAGTCGATCAGCGCGCCGGGGATCTCGTCGAGGAACCGTGACGCGGGGTTGTGCGAGGGGGCGCCCCAGGCGGAGCGGACTAGGGCCCGGGAAAGGTAGAGCCGCTGACGTGCGCGGGTGACGCCGACGTACGCCAGTCGTCGCTCCTCCTCGAGCTCGACCGGGTCGCCGAGCGCACGTGAGTGCGGGAAGATGCCGTCCTCGAGCCCACTGAGGAAGACGATGGGAAACTCCAGTCCCTTCGCTGTGTGCAGCGTCATCAGGGTCACCACGCCGTCGGACTCGTCGCCATCGGGGATCTGGTCGGCGTCGGCCACCAGCGCGACGCGTTCGAGGAAGTCGCCGAGCCTGGCGGCATCCTGTTCGTCGGCGAACTCGCGGGCCACAGCCAGCAGCTCGCCGAGGTTCTCGACCCGCGCCTCGTCTTGGGGGTCGTCGGAGGCCTCGAGCTCGGCCAGGTAGCCGGACGAGGTGAGCACCGCGTCGACGATGTCGTCTGGCCGCTCGCCCTGCTCGACCATCTGTTGCAGCTTCTCCATGGCCGCAACGAATGCCTGGATGTTCTTCAGGGAGCGGGTGGCGATCGCGGGGGCGTCCTCGGCCTTGCGCAACGACTCCCAGAACGACACACCGGTGCGCTGGGACAGCACATCGACACAGGCCTCCGCACGGTCGCCGATGCCACGCTTGGGCACGTTGAGGATGCGCCGCAACGACACGGTGTCGTCGGGGTTGGCGAGCACCCTGAGGTAGGCGAGCACGTCACGGATCTCACGCCGCTCATAAAACCGCACCCCGCCGACGACCTTGTAGGGAAGACCCACCCGGATGAACACCTCTTCGAAGACACGGCTCTGGGCGTTGGTCCGGTAGAACACGGCAACATCGCTCGGCTTGGCGATGCCGTCGTCGGTGAGCCTGTCGATCTCCTCCGCCACGAACTGCGCCTCGTCGTGCTCGTCGTCGGCGACGTAGCCACAGATCAGCTCGCCGTCGCCGGCCTCGGACCAGAGGTTCTTGGGACGGCGCTTGGGATTGTTGGCGATCACCGCGTTGGCCGCACTGAGGATGTTCTGTGTGGAGCGGTAGTTCTGGTCGAGCACCACAGTGCTCGCGCCTGCGAAGTCCTGCTCGAACTGGAGGATGTTGCGGATGTTGGCGCCGCGAAACGCGTAGATCGACTGGTCCGAGTCGCCCACCACCATCAGCTCGGCCGGCTCGGCTGCAGGTGTCTCGGGCCTGGCAGACGTGCTCGTGGGCCCGACCCCGACAAGGTCGCCGTCCGACGTACGCCGGGCCGACGTGTCCGAGCAAAGCTCCCGGATGAGGGCGTACTGGGCATGGTTGGTGTCCTGGTACTCGTCGACGAGCACGTGCCGGAACCGGCGACGGTAGGTCTCCCGCACCTCAGGGAACGCATGGAGCAGGTGCACCGTCGTCATAATCAGGTCGTCGAAGTCCAGGGCGTTCGCGGCCTGGAGGCGCTGCTGATAGGAGGCGTAGCACTCGGCGTAGGTCCGCTCCAGGTGGTTCTTCGCCCTGGCTGCTGCCGCCTCGTGGTCGAGCAGCTCGTTCTTGCAGTTGCTGACCCAGTTCAGCACCGCCCTCGGGTTGTAGCGCTTGGCGTCGAGGTCGAGGTCGCGGCACACCAGCGTCATCAACCGGCGCGCGTCGGCGTCGTCGTAGATCGAGAAGTTAGAACGAAAGCCCAGGCGACCGATCTCCTTGCGCAGGATCCGGACGCAGGACGAGTGGAACGTCGAGACCCACATGATCTTGGCGCGTCCACCCACGAGCTCGGCCACGCGCTCCCGCATCTCGGCCGCTGCCTTGTTCGTGAAGGTGATCGCCAGGATCGAGCCGGGGTGGGTGCCGCGCTGTGCCAGCAACCAGGCGATGCGCCGGGTGAGGACCCGGGTCTTCCCGGAACCCGCACCGGCGACCACGAGAAGGGCTGACCCCTCATGGGTGACAGCAGTTCGCTGCGACGGGTTAAGCCCCTCGAGCAGCTCCTCTCGACTAGGTTGACGTCGCCGTGCGGGCGCGTCCTCGGTGGGCGGTGGCGACGATGACTCGGCAAGTTGAGGCAGTGGGAAGAGCGCGGACATCGTGGTCATATGCTACGTCGCGACGCCGACAGATCCCTACGAGGACGTCACCGAATCGCAGGCCATGGGCCGACCTCGGCAGTCGGGGCAGCGGTGGCCGGGTCAGAGACCGAGACCGTGCTCGAGGAAGTAGGGACGCGGGTCGATGCCGTTGTGCAGGTCCGACGCCAGCCGGTACTCGAAGTGCAGGTGTGCGCCGTACGCGTTGCCGGTCTCACCGACCCGACCCACCTGCTGGCCCTTGACGACTTGCTGGCCGGTGAGCACGTCGATGGAGCTGAGGTGGTTGTACCAGACCTCATCGCCGTTCTCGAGCCGAAGTCGGACCTGGTTGCCGTAGGGGCCGTCCCAGCCCGTCTGGACCACGGTCGCGTTGGTGACCGAAACCGTCGGCGTACCGTAGGCGGTCGCGAAGTCGATTCCGGTGTGGTAGCCCGACGCCCAGTAGGGGCCGGCCTCGCCGAACCAGGTGGAGATGTGGAAGCCGGTGGTCGGGAACACCCACTCGTTGCTCGACAGCTCCTTGGCGTAGTTCTCGGCCTCCGCGGCCGCATCTCCCAGTTTGTCGTTGCGCTCTGCGGCGAGCTGCTGGGCGGCTGTCGTGGCGGCCGAGCGTTTGGCGGTGTGCTTCTGCGCCAGCATCGGGCGCACGGCGGACCGACTCACCGTGGTGGCGTCACGACCTTCGAGGGGGGCCGACGACATCGAGGCGACGTACGAGCCGTGCTGCGCCGATGATGTCGGCGTGGCGTCTTGTCCTGCGGTGATGGCCTGGCCCGCCGTGGCGGCGCCGACCGCGGCGACGAGCAGCGCGAGACCGCCGATCATGGACGGTGTCGCGACGCGGCCGGATCGTCGGGGCGCGGGCAACGTCCTACGACGGCCAGGCGCCAAGAAGGAGGAGTGTTGTCGGGGACGCTGCTCGTCGGCCTGGTTGGCGCGGTGCCTGGCGGCGCGATGCGTCGACACGCTGGGGAGTTCCTTCCGGCAGACAACGTGGGGCAGGAATGTCCGACGCTAGCCGAATCTGCCACCGTGGGAAACCGGCGGCTGGTCGGCTGTGGACCCAGGCGAGGTTACGCGATGAGGCCGGAAAGTTCACCTTGTGACGCCGGGTGTGTGAGGGGTCACCCGACGTCCATCCTTCGGTGACCTTGCGTGAATTCAGCGTTGCTCCGAGTAAACTCCGCACCGGTCGAGTCGGGGTGTGACGCAGGATCCGGGCCGCCGTGGCCACCTCGTGCCGGTGGTACGCCGATTGGCTAGTCTCGACCCGTCGTACGACGTCACGAGGACTCGCCCGTGGCACGGCACAGAGGCGGTGAGCTCGACATGGCCCCGATACGGATCGTGGTCGCCAAACCCGGACTCGACGGGCACGACCGCGGCGCCAAGGTGATTGCCCGAGCACTGCGCGACGCGGGCATGGAGGTCGTCTACACCGGCCTGCATCAGACGCCCGAGCAGATTGTCGAGACCGCCATCCAGGAGGACGCCGACATCGTGGGCCTGTCGGTATTATCCGGCGCTCACCTGACGCTATTCAAGAAGGTCATGCAGCTGCTCGACGAGCGTGACGCCTCCGACATCATCGTCTTCGGTGGCGGCATCATCCCCGAGGCCGACATTCCCCTGCTCGAGGAGGTCGGAGTCGCCAAGATTTTCACGCCCGGCACGAAGACCCAAGACGTCGTGCACTGGGTCCACCGTGCGATGACAGACGCCTGAAGCCTGCTCGCTAAGGCCTCAGGGGTAAGGCCCTCGGGGACCCATGTCGTGGGCGGAGACGAAGCCCGCCAACGCCGCGGCGACCTCTCCTGGCCGCGACTGGGGAACCCAGTGGCCGGCGTCGATCTCGAGACGCGTCAGGTCCGAGGCGAAGCGGTGCAGGTCGTGGGTGAGCTGGGGCAGCACATACTTGTCGCGTAGTGGCACGATGAGCTGCACGGGGAGGTCGGTGGTGGCGCCGCCCGGCACCCGCTCACGGCGGGCGAAGATGTTCGCGCGGTAGAGGTTGAGTCCGTTGACAGCGTCGTCGGGAAGTGTCGGGCCGAAGTGGCTGCAGCGGCCGCCACCGGTTTGCAGCGAACCATGGTGGCGTCGCAGGAGGAACTCCGGCAGGCGTGGCAGCTGGAACGCGAAGATGTACCACGAGTGCAACAACTGGTGGAGGCCTTGGCGCCTGAGCTGCCAGCTGCCGCGTCGAGCGGAACGCGAGAACGCGTGCACGTGGTCCAGGCAGGGCCCACTGATCGTCGTGTAGGTGGCGATTCGACCGCTGAAACGCGGGTCCGACGTCTCCCGGATGACTGCCTCCCAGGCCTGGATCGAACCCCAGTCGTGGCCGACGAGGTGCACCGGGCGGTCAGGGGAGACGACGTCGATCACCACTGCCAGGTCGCGGACGAGGTGTGCGATTGCGTAGTCGTCCTGGCGCTCGGGCACCCCGGACTCGCCCGCTCCGCGGACGTCGTACGTCACGCAGTGGAAGCGATCCTGCAGGCGATGCACCACCGGGTCCCAGACCGTGTGCGTGTCAGGGAACCCGTGCACGAAGACGACAGGGGGGCCGATCGCGCGGGTCTGCCAGACCGCAAGCGGAAGATCCCCCGAAATGACCGTCCGGCGCGTCGTCGTGGGCGAGGAGGCCGCAGGGGATCCGGCTGGGTGGGCGTGGTCCGTCACGGGATCCTCTCGAGTTTGGCGGCTGGCTACCCCGAGTCTGCCAAATCAGTTTCGGCTGGCTAGGCTCCCCACGGAACCTTTCCGCTGCTGACGCCCATGGTCGGCGGCGCCTGGGCAGCAGCGGGACACCGGCCCGTCGGACAGAGCCAGAAGGACGGCGACACCGTGGATCTGATGGAGTACCAGGCGAAGGAGCTGTTCGCCAAGCATGGCGTGCCCGTAACCATGGGCGTAGTCGTCGAGAACCCCGAGGACGCGCACGACGCGGCTCAGCGGCTCGGTGGCCGCGTCGTCGTCAAGGCGCAGGTGAAGGCCGGTGGCCGCGGGAAGGCGGGCGGTGTGAAGCTCGCCGAAAGCCCCGAGGACGCCGTCGCGAGGGCCGGCGAGATCCTGGGCATGAACATCAACGGTCACATCGTCCGCAGAGTGCTGGTGGCTCCGACCGCTGACATCGCCGAGGAGTACTACTTCTCGTACCTCGTCGACCGGACCAACCGTCGCTACCTCTGCATCGCCAGCACCGAGGGGGGTGTCGAGATCGAGGTCACGGCACATGAGAACCCGGATGCCGTCGCTCAGGTGGCTATCGACCCGCTGGTCGGTGTCGACGAGGCCAAGGCTCACGAGATCGTCGAGGCTACTGGCTTCCCGGCCGACGTGGCCGACGAAGCAGTCGGCGTCATCCAGAAGTTGTGGACGGTCTTCGTCGAGGAGGACGCGTCGCTCGTCGAGGTGAACCCTCTCGTCCGGCTCGGTGACGGCCACCTCGACGCGCTCGATGGCAAGGTGACCCTTGACGACAACGCCGACTTCCGGCACGCCGACCACTCGGCCTTCGAGGACAAAGGCGCTGAAGCGCCGCTCGAGGCGGAGGCGAAGGCGAAGGGGCTCAACTACGTGAAGCTCGACGGCGCTGTCGGGATCATCGGCAACGGTGCCGGGCTCGTGATGGCGACCCTTGACGTGGTGGCGTACGCCGGGGAAAAGCACTCGGGAGTGAAGCCCGCCAACTTCCTCGACATCGGGGGTGGCGCGTCGGCCGAGGTGATGGCGGACGGCCTGCACATCATTCTTGGCGACCCACAGGTCAAGAGTGTCTTCGTCAACGTGTTCGGCGGCATCACCGCCTGTGACGCGGTCGCGAACGGCATCGTCAACGCGCTCGAGCTTCTGGGTGACGAGGCGAACAAGCCCCTCGTCGTGCGCCTCGACGGCAACAACGTCGTGGAGGGCCGCCGGATTCTCGACGATGCCCACCACCCACTGGTGACGCTCGCCGACACCATGGACGGCGGCGCCGACAGGGCCGCCGAGCTCGCCGAATCGTCCGCACCATCGGACAGGAGCTGACATGGCGATCTTCCTGACCGAGGGCTCCAAGGTCATCGTGCAGGGCATGACGGGATCCGAGGGCTCGAAGCACACCCAGCGGATGCTCGACTCCGGCACCAGCGTCGTGGGCGGAGTGACGCCGAAGAAGGGTGGTCAGACCGTCGACTTCGACGGTGCTTCCGTCCCGGTGTTCAACTCTGTCGCCGAAGCCGTGGGGGCCACCGGGGCGGACGTCTCGGTGGTCTTCGTGCCGCCGAAGCACACGTTGGCTGCGGTCGTGGAGTCCGTTGACGCCGGCATCCCGCTCATCGTGGTGATCACCGAGGGAGTGCCAGTCAGTGACACCGCGGAGCTGTTCGCCTATGCGCAGTCCAAGGGCACCTCACGGGTGATCGGCCCCAACTGCCCCGGGCTGATCAGCCCCGGCAAGTCCAATGCCGGAATCATCCCGGCAGACATCACCAAGGCCGGGCGCATCGGTCTCGTGTCGAAGTCTGGGACGCTGACCTACCAGATGATGTACGAGCTGCGTGACATCGGCTTCTCCTCCGCAGTCGGCATCGGCGGGGACCCCATCGTCGGGACCACCCACATCGACGTACTGCAAGCGTTCCAGGACGACCCAGACACCGACGCCATCGTGATGATCGGCGAGATCGGTGGCGATGCCGAGGAGCGTGCGGCGGCGTACATCGAGGACAACATCAGCAAGGCCGTAGTCGGGTACGTCGCCGGCTTCACCGCTCCGGAAGGCAAGACGATGGGTCACGCCGGAGCGATCGTGTCCGGCTCGTCCGGGACAGCGCAGGCCAAGAAGGAAGCCCTCGAAGCGGCTGGCGTCAAGGTCGGCAAGACTCCGTCCGAGACGGCTCAGCTGATGCGGGACCTGCTCGAGCAGTAGCGTGCCCGAACAATCCGGCCGACAGGTCGCCTCGGTGCCGTCACAGTCGGATCGCCCTGGGCTCCACCAGTCCGGCGAGTCACGCTTGGGTGGCCCGCAAGGCGGCGCGTTGCACGACCTGATCGAACTCGTCGGGAGACACGTCGAACCGCTCGCTGGGCGTGAAGGTTATCTGGGCAACCTGGGTGCCCACCCGGATCAGTCCCATCCGGAAAGTGATCGTGCGTGACTCCGAGGTGGTCAGGGTGATCTCGTAGGTGCGCCCGCCCCCCCGCGCCACCGTGATGGGGTCGTCGGCATTGACCTCGAGGGAGATCTGACGATCGCTGCAACCTCGGACGGATGCGTCGACCTCGTCGAGGAACGCGTTGGCCGCGTCGACGGAGCCGAACCTGCCCACCGTCTGCGTCATGCCGAAGATGTCCGGCAGCCTCTCTGCGTCGGGTACCACGAAGCTGCGGGCGCGGATCAGCTCGGCCCCGGCACCGGCGAAGTCGGCGCGGTCGCAGTCGGTGGCGGCCGGATTGATCCGCGCGGTGCTCGGCCCGGTCGCGACCCATGGGTCGGTGAGACCGGCGAAGACCGGCAGGTCGACCACGGTGAGAAAGCCCTTGGCGCGGTCGACGCTCGGCGGTGGTTGTTCGACCGCGGTGAAAGGGCGCCGACCGCAGCTGCCGGTTGCTGCCGCACACACGCGGCGCACGGACGCCGCGGCGAGTCCGACCAGCCGCGCACCGACCACCGGTCCGGTCGTGGGGGCGTCGATGACCCAGGTGATGACCGCAGTTCCGGACTGGGCGATGGCCACCTGCTGGTCGTGGATGCCTCGGCGGTCGACGTATCGCATCGTGATCAGGCTGCCTGCGTCACCGACGCCACGCAGTGCTGCGTAACGCTCAATCTGGTGGTTGTCCGCGAGGCAGCCGGAGTACGTCTTCACCAGTCGCCTGTAGTTGCGGTCAGAGGCGTCGGCCGATCTTGAGACTTCGAGCGCGTGGACAGCCACGGTGCGGCGACTCCCGGTGCCGGACTCGAACGTGCGGACCCATGAGTGCTCGGCGTGTGGGTCGCTCGGCACTGCTGGCAGGCACGCGTCGTACGGCGTCGTGACACCGAAGTCGGGCGATGTCTCGATGAGTCGCCATGGGCGGGGTAAGCCAAGCCTTCGCAGGTCTGCGACGGAGGACAGCTCGGTGGTGTCGAACGCCGGCTCCGGCGCGGGGTCCGCCCGGTCGGGTGTGACGGTGGGCCGGTCGGGCGTCGGGGCAGTTGCCTCGGGAGCGTTCGGCGTCGGCAACCGGGTGGCGGTCAGCGCACCGGCGCCGATCACGAGCGCCAGCGAAAGGAGGCCGGCCAGCGCCATGTGGGTATGCCTGCGACGGTTGCCTTCGCGCCGGAGCCGGCTGGCCCGTTCGACGGGTTCCGCGGTCAGGTCGTGCCGCAGGCCCGCCAGCGCGGCGGTGACGGCGGCAGGGGAGGGGTCGGTGCCGGCTCTGCGCAGGCGGTCGGCGGAGCGCTGGAGTGATGCTTCGGCCGCCTCGTCGGTCAACCCGACTTCGCGGGCCGCGGTGGAGAGGTCGACACCGGCCAGTGATCGCACGATCAGCAGCTGCCGGTCGGCCGGCTCGAGTGCGTGCAGGACGTGGAGCAGGCCGCGGTGCTCGTCGGCCGTTCTCTTGGCACGGACATACCACGGCTTGCGGCCCTGGTTCTGGGCGCGGCTCGTGGCCCGGAACGCCCGCTCGCGCATCCACGCGTCCGGGTCGCGGACGCCGGCCAGCTTGCGCCAGTGGTGCGCGGCGGCGACGTAGGCGTCGGACAGCGCCCGTTGGGCGACCTCGGTGTCGCCGCAGAAGGCGTAGACCTGCACCAGCAGCCGGGTGCGGCCCTCGCGGTAGAACGCAGCGTATGCGTCGGCGCGCGACATCGACGTCACTCCTTGCCGGGGGTGGGGACAGCCCTGGTGCGACGGTAACGAGTATCGGTGAGGAAGAACAAACCCGCCGCGGTGACGATCCTTGGCCTCGGAGCGCAGGCGTGCGGCGTGTCAGCCATCACGCTGGGCGTCCCCCGGGAGACGATGAACGGCAATGACTGAGCTCGTGTCCCGTCCCATCCTGAGGGTCCGGCCGACCGAGCCGACGCCGAGCCGACCCCTGGCGCTGTCGACCCTGCTGGCTGTTGCGGGCACTGCCGCGGTCGGTCTCATCAGCTGTCTCGCGGTTGCCGTGGCTGTGTGGTTCTCCGGCGGCTCAGGTGCGTTCGGCTCGGCCGTTCGCACCGGCGCTTTCGGCTGGCTCGTCGGCAACGGCAGCGGCCTGATAGTTGAAGGCACCGCTCTTACTGCCGTGCCGCTCGGGTTGATGTGTCTGTGGGGCTACCTGCTCTACCGCACCGGTCGGTGGGCGGGGGCCCACTCGGTGGTGCGCGGCTGGGGCGACGTGGCTGCGGGCGTGGCTGCGGGGACCCTCGGATACGGCGCCGCCGGTGCCGCTGTCGCCGTGCTCACCTCGACTCAGACCGTGCACGCCGGCCTGGTGCGCAGCGCCGTGGCGCCGGCGGGGCTGGCACTTGTGCTCGGCGGCCTCGGCGTACTGCGAGGAACGGGTCGCGGCCACGAGCTCTTCGCCCTGCTCCCGGAGGAGGTGCGAGCCAGCCTGTACGGCGGTGTCACCGGGTTAGCGGTGATGGTGGCGTCTGGGGCGTTGCTGTTCACTGCAAGCCTGCTGGTTCACTTCGGCGACGTGACGACGCTTGCGGAGGGAGCCGGGGCAGGCATCCTCGGCGGTCTTGTGCTGGCCCTGCTGGGCGCCGCTCTGGTGCCGAACGCTGTGCTGAGCGCGGGTGCCTTCATCGCCGGACCTGGATTCTCGCTCGGGACCGGCACCTCCGTCGCGCCCGGCGACGTCCACCTCGGCGTATTGCCCGCCTTCCCGCTGCTGGGGGCACTGCCCCAAGGTGACGGTTCCTCCTGGTGGTTGAGCGCGCTCGTCGTGCTGCCGGTTCTGGCCGGCGCGGTCGCCGGTGTGGTCGCCGTGCGGCACTTTCCGGTCTACGGGGTGGACCATGCTGCCCTGCGTGGTGGCCTGGCCGGGCTGCTGGGCGGAGTCGGCTTCGCAGCCTTGACCGCGCTGTCCCGAGGCTCGGTCGGGCCGGGCCGGATGCAGGACATCGGCCCGGACGTCTGGGGCACGATGGGCGTCTGCGCGTTGGCGTTCCTGCTGGGCGGCGCTGTGACGGCTGCCGGAGCGCGCTGGGCCGGCACCGGCCTGACGCGCCGGAGTGGGCTCTGATCGTTCCGTCCGCCCCCGACTACGCGAAGCCGGCCTCTGGTCATGTCGCTATCGTGTGCGTCGGCCGTTGCCACCATCTGAGGAGCCTGTGTGCCTGCGCGTCTGGTCGTCCTGGTGTCGGGGGGCGGCACCAACCTGCAGTCGTTGCTCGACGCCTGTCGTGACCCGGCGTACGGCGCCGACGTCGTCGCCGTGGGTGCCGACCGTCAGGGCACCGGTGGGGTGGCCCGGGCTGCGGCTGCAGGTATCGCGACATTCGAGCTCTCGCTGTCGTCGTACGCCGACCGCGCCGGCTGGGACGTGGCCCTCGCCGACGCGGCGGCGGCCCACGAGCCCGACCTGGTGGTGCTGGCGGGGTTCATGAAGCTGACCGGCCCGGAGTTCCTTCGCAGATTCGGCGGACGCACGGTCAACACCCACCCGGCGTTGTCGCCGTCGTTCCCCGGCATACGCGCCCCACAGGAAGCTCTCGACCACGGAGTGAAGATCACCGGCGCGACGTTGTTTGTCGTCGACGCAGGCGTCGACACCGGGCCGATCCTGGCGCAGACCGCGGTGCCCGTCGAGAACGACGACACCGCGGAGTCCCTACACGAGCGGATCAAGGTCGCGGAACGGGCCATGCTCGTCGATGCGGTCGGGCGCATCGCCCGCCGCGGGTTCAGCATCACCGGCAGGAAGGCAACCATCTTGTGAGCGACGACATCCGGCACCTCCGACGGGCACTCATCTCGGTCTACGACAAGTCCCGGCTCGCAGAGGTCGCGCAGGCTCTCGATGCGGCGGGTGTCGCGATTGTGTCGACGGGCTCGACGGCGGCGCGGATCTTCGATGCGGGAGTTGCGGTCACCACGGTCGAGGAGCTGACCGGCTTCCCGGAGTGCCTCGATGGCCGGGTCAAGACGCTGCACCCGCGCGTGCACGCAGCCATCCTGGCCGACCAGCGGCTGGCCGCGCATCGCGGGCAGCTGGTCGACCTCGGCATCGAGGCGTTCGACCTGGTGATCTCCAACCTGTACCCGTTTCGCCAGACGGTCACCTCGGGCGCTGGACCACAGAGCTGTGTCGAGCAGATCGACATCGGTGGGCCTTCGATGGTGCGGGCGGCGGCCAAGAACCACCCGAGCGTTGCGGTCGTCACCTCGCCGGCCCAGTACGACGGACTGATCGGAGCGCTCGCTGCCGGCGGGTACTCGCTGGCCCAGCGGCAGCAGTTGGCGGCGGTGGCGTTCGCGCACACGGCGGCGTACGACGTGCAGGTAGCGGAGTGGTTCGCCCAGCAGCTCGTGAGTGCCTCCGAGGAGGTGTGGCCGGCCTTCGCGGGGCTGACGTTCGAGCGTCGGTCGGTGCTCCGGTACGGCGAGAACGCGCACCAGCCAGCGGCGTTGTACTCCGACACGGCGAGCGAGCCGGGGCTCGCTCAGGCGAAGCAGCTGCACGGCAAGGAGATGAGCTACAACAACTACGTCGATACGCAGGTTGCGCACCGGGCGGCGTACGACTTCGCTGAGCCCGCAGTCGCGATCATCAAGCACGCCAACCCGTGCGGGATCGCGATCGGCGGCGACATCGCCGACGCGCACGCCAAGGCGCACGCGTGTGACCCGGTGTCGGCGTTCGGCGGGGTGATCGCGTCCAACCGCCCGGTGTCGGTGGCGATGGCCGAGCAGATCGCCGAGGTGTTCACCGAGGTGGTGGCGGCGCCGGTGTTCGACGACGACGCGGTCGAGATCTTGACACGCAAGAAGAACGTCCGGCTGCTCGTCTGCCCACCGCCGCCCGCAGCGCTCGTCGAGTGGCGGCAGATCAGCGGCGGAATGCTCGCGCAGGTGAGTGACCGGTTCCAGTCCGTGGGAGACCAGCCTGCGGGCTGGACCCTGGCGACGGGGGAGCCGCTCGATGCGGACGAGTTGGTCGACCTCGCGTTCGCGTGGAGGGCCTGCCGATCGGTGAAGTCCAACGCGATCCTGCTCGCGAAGGACGGCGCCACCGTGGGGGTCGGGATGGGTCAGGTCAACCGGGTGGACTCCGCGCGACTGGCGGTGGCCCGCGCCGGTGACCGGGCGCGTGGGTCCTTCGCTGCCTCGGACGCGTTCTTCCCGTTCGCAGACGGGCTCGAAGTGCTGCTGGAGGCCAGCGTGCGCGCCGTCGTACAGCCCGGAGGGTCGGTGCGCGACGAGGAGGTCGTCACCGCGGCCGCGAGAGCCGGCGCCACGATGTACTTCACCGGCAGCCGCCACTTCGCCCACTGAGGTGGCGTGTCCTGTTCGCGGTGAGTGCCCGACGGTCAAGCCGCGCGTTGAGGAGCGGCCGTACGACAAGGCGGGCGGTCAGCGCCGTGACACAATCGGCGCGTGACTGCGCAGATCCTGGATGGTAAGGCGACCGCGGCGGCCATCCGAGACGACCTTAAGCAACGCGTCGAGCGGCTTGCCGGCCAGGGAGTCACCCCGGGTCTCGGCACCGTGCTGGTCGGCGACGACCCCGGGAGCATGTCCTACGTCGGCGGGAAGCACCGCGACTGTGCGCAGGTCGGCATCGCCTCCTTGCGGGAGCATCACCCCGCCGACATCGACCAGCAGTTCCTCACCGAACGCATCGTCGCGCTCAACGAGGACCCCACCTGCACCGGGTTCATCGTGCAGCTCCCACTTCCCAAGCATCTCGACTCGCAGCGCGCCCTCGAGCTGGTCGACCCCGACAAGGACGCCGACGGGCTGCACCCGATGAACCTTGGGAGACTCGTGCTGATGGCCGACGGCCCATTGCCCTGCACGCCGCGCGCGATCGTCGAGCTTCTGCGCGCGTACGAGGTCACGCTCGAAGGCGCTGAGGTCTGCGTTGTCGGCCGCGGTGTCACGGTCGGTCGCCCGCTCGGCCTTCTGCTCACCCGGCGTACGGAGAACTGCACGGTGACGTTGTGCCACACCGGCACGAGGGACCTGGCGACCCACGTGCAGCGCGCCGACATCGTCGTCGCGGCGGCAGGAGTCGCCGGGCTCATCACCGAGGACATGGTTCGCCCCGGCGCTGTCGTGCTCGACGTCGGGACCTCTCGCACTGCCGCTGGGATCGTCGGAGACGTCGCACCTGAGGTGCTCGAGGTAGCCGGTCACGTCGCTCCGATGCCGGGCGGCGTCGGACCGATGACGCGGGCACTCCTGCTCACCAATGTCGTCGAGGCCGCTGAACGTGCGGCCGGGCTGCGGTGAACTGGCTGAAGAAGCCCTCCACGACGGGTGGGATCATCTATCTCGTGGTGCTCGCCGTGCTGTTCGTCGGCCTCGGCATCGTGACGTACGGCGCCTGGCGCACCGGCACCAGCGTGATGGGCGTCGCGTTCGGCGTCGCGTTTGTGTCGCGCGCGGTGTTGCCGGAGGAGCGTGCCGGGATGCTCCGGGTGCGGCGCCGGTACGTCGACCTCACCGCGCTGGGTATCTGCTGCGCCGGCATGATCGTCCTCGCCGCAGCGATCCCCTCCCGACCTGCCTGACCACGCGGACGCCGGGCATTCCCAGCGAGGTCCGCGCCGTCTACGATGGTCCCCCAAGTGCTGGTGCGTATAACGAGATGGGTTGAGCGATGCGCAACAAAGCCGCGACGCAGGCGGTGGTGCGGAAGGCGCTCGCGACCGCCCGTTACGAGGTGCTACCGACCGCGAAGGTGGAGCAGACGCTCGTCGACGCGGTGCCGCGCGACGTGACGTTGACGGTCACGGCGAGCCCCGCGAAAGGCATCGAGGCGACGCTCGACCTCACTTCGCGACTGGTGGCGCACGGCTACCGCGTCGTCCCCCATCTTGCTGCGCGGATGATCTCCGGCAACTCCGAGCTGACCGAGATCGCCGACCGGCTGGTCGGCATCGGCGTCACAAATGTCTTCTGCCCCGCAGGGGACGCCGACCCACCCGCCGGAGAGTACGCCGGCTCCCTCGCCATGCTGGAGCACCTCACCCAGCTGGGGCGGCCTTTCGCCGAGGTCGGCATCACCGGCTACCCCGAGAGCCATCCGGCGATCGAGGACGACGTCACGATCCAGTCGATGTGGGACAAGCGCCAGCACGCGACGTACGTTGTCAGCAACCTGTGTTTCGACTCCGAGGCGATCGGCGGCTGGTTGGGTCGGATGCGCCGCCGTGGCATCACGCTGCCGGTGCTACTCGGGCTTCCCGGTCCGGTCGAAAGGGCCAAGCTGGTCAGCATGGCGGCGAAGGTCGGGGTGGGTCAGTCGGTCCGGTTCCTGAAGTCCCACGCGACCACCTTCGCGCGGATCGCCGTGCCCGGTGGGTTCAGTCCGGAGCGGTTCCTCCAGAAGTCCGCGCCGTTGCTCACCGACCCCGCTCTGCAGGTGCGCGGTCTGCATTTGTTCACGTTCAACCAGGTCGCCGAGACGGAGGCCTGGCGCCAGGAAGTCCTCGGCCGAACGGACGCGCGGTCGCAGGGCTGAGCCGGGGGCAGCGACCCCGATGGCCTCATGTCAGCAAGCTCTCCAGCTCGCGCTCCAGCCCCCCGGTCCCGGTCTCGACGACGGTGAGCGGGAGCCCGATCGTGGCGGCAGCGCGCTCGGCCAGCTCCCGCGTCTCCCGGTCGGGTCGCTGGGCCAGCCACATCACTCGGGTGTAGTGACCGAAGTAGGAGTCGCGCAGGTCGGGGTAGCGGTCCAGCCCCAGTTCCGTGACGACCGTCCGCGCGAAGGAGCGAGCCAAGAAGTCGGTGAGCACGTAGGTACCGGGTTGCTCGCGGAAGAATGCCTGCAGCCGCGTTGCGCCGGCGTACACGTCGTAGCAGTGCAGTCCCGCCAACCGTCGCAGCGACAAGCGGTCGCACACCTCGTCAAGTGCGCCGTAGGTCCCGCAGTCGGCGTATGCGACGGCGACCTGGTCGTAGCGGCTCGCCAGTTCCATCGCGAGTTGTTCAACCTCACCGGCAATGCGGTCGGGTCGGTTGTGCAGCAAGGGCGGAAGCGGATGGATGTCGACGGGCCAGCCGCGGCGCTGGACGATCTCGTTGCAGGGTTGGGCGATCGCGCCGCAGGCGATCACGGCACGCCTTGCTGCGATGTGACCGGTCGGCGGCGCGGCAGAAGGACTCAAGCCCGGCACGGCTGCAACCGCAGCGTGCGCTCGTTCAGCCGGGGAAGGCGAGCTGGTCGATGAACTGGTCGTTGAAGTCGGGCCGGTCGGAGAGCTCGACATACCGCACCTCCTCGAGCAACGCGTGGGCACCCCGGCGCTCCTGGACGCTGAGCAGCGCCATCTTCGCGCCCTCACCGGCGACGTTGCCAGCGCTGACGATCCGCAGCACAGGAAGCTTCGGCACCAGCCCGATCCGGATGGCGCTGGCCGGGGACAGGTAGGACCCGAAGGAACCTGCGAGCAACACCTGTTGTACGTCGGCGGGCTCGACGCCAAGCTCCTCGAGCAGCAAGGTCCACCCGGTCGAAATCGCCGCCTTGGCGAACTGGAGCTCACGGACGTCGCGTTGGCTGAGATAGACAGAGTCTTCCAGCTGCTGCGCGCCGTCCTCGTGCCAGGACAGTGCGAAGACCCGTTCACCGTTGATGACCCCGAGCCGGTCAGCGAGGCCCGGGTGGACCGCCGTCGCGACATCCTCGGCGACAAAGCGGCCACTCGCGTCCAGCAGTCCGACGCGCACCAGCTCCGAGACCGCGTCGACCAGTCCCGAACCGCACAGGCCCTGCGCGGGCACGTCGCCGATCACCTGGCACGCGACGGCGTCGTCAGCGACCTTGACGACCTCGATCGCCCCGTCGGCGGCACGCATGCCGCACCGGATCGCGCCGCCCTCGAACGCCGGTCCTGCCGGCGCCGCGGTGGACAGGATCCGCTCACCGTCGCCGAGGACGATCTCACAGTTGGTGCCGACATCGATGAAGAGCCGCAGCCGCTTGTCCCGGTCCATCCCGGAGGCGAGCATGCCGGCGACGATGTCGCCGCCGACGTACGCACCGAGCGCCGGCAGTACGACGGCGCGCGCCCGGGGGTGTACCCGGACCCCGAGATCGGTCGCGAGCAGCTCCGGCATGGTCGCCGACGACATCACGAACGGCGCAACACCCAGTGGCTCAGGGTCGATGCCGAGCGCCAGCGCCGCCATCGTGGCGTTGCCCGCCACCGCGATCTCGTAGATCTCCGCCGGGTCGATCCCGGCCTCGGCGCAGACCTCGCGGGTCAGCTCGTCGAGCGTGTCGTGGGCCAGCCGGCGCAAGCGGTCGAGCGCGTTCGGGTCCATCATCGTCGCGCTGATCCGCGTGATGACGTCACCGCCGAACGGCTGCTGCTTGTTGAGCATGGAGGCGACCGCTGCCGGTGTCCCGGTTGCCGTGTCGAGCAGGGTGGCCACCACCGTCGTCGTACCCAGGTCGAAGGCGATGGCGTAACGACGCTCGGTCGTGTCGCCTTCCTCGACGTCGATGAGCACGTCGTCGACGATGACGGCGGTCAGCTTGAAGTCGCTGCGCCGCGCCACGGCCGGCAGTCGTCGTAGGGCGTGCAGGTCGACGCGCAGCTCGAGGTCCTCGATCGCGGCCAACAGCCGGGCCAGGTCGGTGGTCTGGTCGGACAGGGTGGGCTCGGTCAGCTCGACATAGCGCTTCTGAATGGCCGGCCGCAAGATCACCTGCCGTCCCACCCCGACCGTCGCGGCCTTCGGCCGGGTGAGCATCGGAGGAACGTCGATGGTGAGGTCCCGAGTCGCCTGGGTCAGGCAGGCCAACCGCCACCCGTTCTGCAGCTGTTCGCCGGTGAAGCTGCGTATGTCGAGCCGCTGGACGGGGACCGAGCCGTCGACGATCTGCACCTTGCACTTCTTGCAGGTGCCGTGACCTCCGCAGGTCGAGTCGATCGCGATGCCGTTCCAGCTGGCCGCGTCGAAGACGCTGACACCGGGCGGCACCCTGACCTCGCGGTCGGAGGGCTGGAAGCGCAGGCGGATGCGGCCCGTCCCGTCGTGCACCGCGCTGCTGCCGTCGTCGCGGCCTGCCGGCCGGACGATCAGGCCCTCGCGCCTCAGCTCGTCGGGGTGCAGCCGCGGGGTGTCGTCACCCATGCTCACCTGGTCGCGGCCTTGCCCAAGCTCGGCTCCTGGGAGACCTCACCGGCGGCGGCCGTGTCGGCGGCCTGCGCGGTCGCCAGCTTGGCCCGGTGGGCTGCGATCCAGCTCATGCCCCACTCGTCGTGACCGAGCAGCAGGTCGGCGGCTTTGACCGCCTCGATCAGCTGGGGTGTGCGCGCGTCCATGATGGCGCTCGTCAACCCCACGGTCATCGCCATCGGGAGGAAGGCCGCGCCGATCGCATGCCGCCCCGGCATGCCGAAGGACACGTTGGATGCGCCCAGCGTCATGTTGACGCCGAACTCGTCGCGGATCCGGTGAATGGTCTCGTAGGCGACGTTGACGATGGTGGGATCGGCGCCGATCGGCATCGCCAACGGGTCGATCACGATGTCCTCGACCGCGAGTCCGTAACGGTCGACAGCGGTGTCGAGGATCTTCCTCGTCAGGAGCAGACGCTTGTCTGCCTCCATCGGGATCTCGTCGTGGTCGTTGGGCAGCGCGATGACGGCCGCGTGATACCGCTTCACCAGCGGGAGGATCTCGGCCATCCGGTCGTCCTCGGCGGTGATCGAGTTGACTAGCGCCCGCCCCTCGTAGACGCTCAGTCCCGCCTCCAGCGCCTCGACCACCGATGAGTCGATGCAGATGGGCAGGTCCGTGAGGCTCTGGATCAGTGTGATCGCCTTCTTCAACAGCGCCGGCTCGTCGGTGAGCGGTACGCCCATGTTGACGTCGAGCACCATCGCGCCCTGGGCCACCTGCGCCGCAACATCGCGCTCGATCGCGGACAGGTCGCCGGCTCGCAGCTGTTCTTGGAAGATCCGTCTTCCAGTCGGGTTGATCCGCTCGCCGATGACGCAGAACGGCTGGTCGTGACCGATGGTGACGTCCTTGGTGGTGGAGCTCAAGACAGTGTGCATGCGCGGTTTCCTCAGCGGCAGGGGTGGGCACTCGGGGGGAGAGATGGGACGAGGATGTGGTCAGGCGGTCACCCTCGCGCGCTTGAGCTTGACGAGCTCCTTGGCTTTCTTCACCGTCTGCGATGCATCGGGAGCGTAGGCGTCGGCACCCACCGCGTCGGCGTACTCCTGCGTGACCGGGGCTCCGCCCACCATCACGACGACCGAGTCTCGGATGCCGGCCTTCTCGAGCGCGTTGATGTTCGCCTTGAACATCGGCATCGTCGTGGTGAGGAACGCGGAGAAGCCGACGATGTCAGGCTGATGCTCGTTGATGGCTTCCACGAACTTCTCCGGAGGCACCTGCACGCCCAGGTCGATGACGTGGAAACCGGCGCCCTCGAGCATGATGTTGACGAGGTTCTTGCCGATGTCGTGGACGTCGCCCTTGACCGTGCCCATCACGAACGTGCCTACCGTCTGAACGCCGGTCTCGGCCAGCAACGGGCGCAGCAGGGAGAGCGCGCCGGCCATCGCCCGGCCGGCGATCAGCATCTCGGGAACGAAGAAGTCACCGCGTTCGAAACGGGCGCCGACCTCCTCGAGCGACGGGATCAGCGAGTCGAAGAGCAGCGTCTCCGGCGTCATGCCGAGTTCGAGGCCCTGCTGAGTCAGGGCAAGCACGGCGGGGGCGTTTCCCACCAGTGTCTCGTCGTACATGGTCTGTAGCAGCTCTTCTGGCGTCATGCGGCGCCGTCCTTTCTCTTTCGGTGGCCGAGGATCTCGGACAGCTCCTCGGCGTGAGACCTCAACAGCGCACCGAGCCGTCGCCCCGCGCCGAACCGACTGCTGGGCCCGGATATGCCGAGCGCGGCGACGACGTTGCCGGTTCGGTCGCGTACCGGAGCCGCCACGGCGTCGAGTCCGGTCTCGAGCTCTCCGAGCGCCTCGGCGTACCCCTGAGCGCGGACCTGGGCGAGGCTGCGCGTGAAGGCGCCGGGGTCGGTGATGGTGGTGGCTGTGCGCCGCTCCATCTCAGCGTCGGGGACGGCGATGACACCCTCGGCGTAGAACACCTTGCCGAGGGCCGAGCAGTGTGCGGGGACCTCCAGATCGACCCAGTTCGTGGTACCGAGCAGGAAGGTCGAGTCGATCTGCGCCACTTGGACGACGGTGTGGCCGCGGACCATCGCGAGGTTGACGGTCTCTCCGGTGGCCTCGCTGAGCGCCTCCAGGACGGGTCGAGCGACCCGGATCAGCTCGGCGTTCGGCTCGTGGCGGGTGGCGTACAGAGCGAACAGCGGACCGGCCTCGTAGCTGCCGTCGGGGACGCGGTGCACGAGGCGATGACGCTCGAGTGCCTGCAGCAGTCTTGACGCGGTCGACTTGGCGAGCCCGCTGTCGTGCACCAGATCACCGAAGTACGGTGGCTCGTCGGCCAGCACCACGCGCGACAGCAGTTCGGCGGCGCGGTCGATGGCTTGGGTGCCGCTGGCGGGCATGAGGCAGACTCCTCGGTGTCGACGGATGCGGTCAGGTCGGCTGATGTGACCCCGTCCATGAAACCACAATATGGAACCTGTGTTCCACATCATGATTAAATGCTGGAAGCGCGCGCGTCGTACGGTCGCACCTGTCGACGTCCAAGTGGTGGCCGCGTGCCTTGGCAGAAAGGTCGGAAAACCTGATGTTCACCAACACGATGCCGCGCTACGAGGTGCTGTCCGAGGACGCCATGGCCAAGCTCGACGCCGGCTGGCGGCGGATCGTCACCGAGATCGGTGTCGAGTTCATGTCGGAGCAGGCATTGGCGCTGTTTCGCCAAGCCGGCCAACGGGTGGAGGACAACACCGTCTTCCTGGACCCCGAGTTCGTGCTCGCTCAGGTGGCGAAGGCCCCGAAGGAGTTCGACGTGGCGGCCCGCAACCCGGCCAACTCGGTCCACATCGGCGGCAACTCGATGGCGTTCGGAGCGGTGTACGGCCCGCCGTTCGTGCGGGAGGGCGACGTACGCCGCGACGCGACGATGGAGGACTTCCGCAACTTCTCCAGGCTCGCGCAGTCTTACGACGTGATGGACTCGGCCGGCGGGGTCGTCTGCGAGCCCAACGACACTCCGCTCGACTCGCGCCACCTCGATATGACGTTTGCGCTGCAGACGCTGACGGACAAGATCTACATGGGCAACGTCGTGTCAGGCGTCAACGCTGCCGACACCATTGCGATGGGAGCGATCCTGTTCGGCGGCCGCGACGTGATCGAGAAGACCCCGGTGTCGATCTCGCTCATCAACTGCAACTCGCCGCTGCGCTGGGATGACCGGATGCTTGACGCGCTCTTCGAGTACGCCGGTGCGGCGCAGCCCGTCGTCATGACGCCGTTCATCTTGATGGGCGCGATGTCGCCGGTGACGATCCCAGCAGCGCTCGTGCAGCAGATCGCCGAGGCCCTGTCGGGCATCGCTCTGGCGCAGCTCATCCGGCCAGGCGCGCCCGTCATCTTCGGCTCGTTCCTGTCCAACATCGACATGCAGTCGGGCTCGCCGACGTTCGGCACCCCTGAGTCGGCGATCGGCCTGTTCTGCACCGGCCAGATCGCGCGCCACTTCGGACTGCCGTTCCGCTCCGGTGGGGGACTGACGTCGAGCCAGGTCTCTGACGCGCAGGCCGGATATGAGGCGGTGATGACGTTGCTCCCGACATTCTTGGCGGGGGCAAACTGGGTGATGCACGCGGCCGGCTGGCTCGAGGGCGGCTTGGTCGCGGGCTTCGAGAAGTTCATCGTCGACGTACAGCTGCTGGAGATGTTGCAGGTCGAGTTCACGCCGCTAGAGATCGATGAGGCGACGCTGGCGTTCGACGCCCATGTGGAGGTCGGCCACGGGGGTCACTTCCTGGGCGCGATGCACACGATGGAACGTTTCCGGACCTGCTTCTACCGGCCGTTCCTGTCCTCGTCCGACAACTACGAGCGGTGGATGCGCGGTGGCAGCCTCGATACGGCGGCCCGGGCGACGAAGATCTACCGCGCCAAGCTCGAGGCCTTCGAGCCGCCACCGCTCGACGACGCGATCCGGACCGAGCTGGCGGAGTACGTCTCCCGTCGCCGCGCCGAGCTCGGCGACTGACCCTTTCCGTTGACCCGCCATTTCGTTGTTGTTGACCCGCCAGTTCGTTTGGTGTTGGCCACGGTCACCGGGCGACACGGCCGCGAGCAGACAGCGCGCGGCGGAGCTCGATTAACCACGCCGCCAGTACGTCACCCGTGAAAGAGTCTTTACGTACCACAATGACCGTCCACCCGTGTCGTCTCAGCCACTCGCGGCGCTTAGCGTCATGCTCCCGCTGGTCGACGGAGTCGTGAAACTCCGAGCCGTCGTATTCGATCGCCACCCTGCATGCCGGGTACGCCAGGTCGAGCCGGAAGATCGGCACTCCTCGGTGAACCAACCAGTACTGGGGGGTGGGGCAGGGGAGCCCGTCATCGACAATGCACAGCCGGGTCCACGACTCCCCTGGGGACTCTGAGCGCCCGTCCGCCAACGGGATCAGCTGCCGGAGCTGGACCACGCCGCGACGGCGGCGATACCGAGGTAGCTCTCGCTCGAAGTCCTTATGGGTGAGGCCATGAACGCGCCTGAATCCATCGAGTGCAGCCAGGGCCTCGCGACGGCTCAACCGGCATGCCAAGTCCAGTGCGGTTCGCAATGGCGTGGTGAGCCGTATCTCACCGATCGTCATGATGTCACCGCCGGCAAGGTCGCGTTGTCCGCCTGCGCAAGCCCTCCGACGGATTCGGGAGTGGTTGCGCAAGACCCATGTCTCAAGCGGCGGCAAGATCTCAAGCTCGCGAAACTCGAACGTGTCGACGCCATGAATCCACGCCGCGGAACGGTCGCACACAACGGCGAACGGTCTCATCACGAGCGCAGCGGCACGGGCGCGGGCACGAGGGTCGTCGGGAGCGTCGCTCCGGACGTATACGCCCTGAAGGATGCGTCGTACCTGGCGATTGGTGACCCAGGCGGTCAACTGCTCACGAGCCACGCCGGAGTCTCGGATCATCGACCAGGTGAATGGGCCGTCAGGAATCTGAGTCGCGAGCATCATCAGAGGACCCTGCCCGAGATCGCGCCACGCGCGGGGCTGTTATCCACAGGGGTCCCATCAACCACGGCGAGGGATGCCGGTAGGCCGGCCAATGTCAGTGAAGCAGGACGGGGTCGGCGTTACGCCGACAACTTGACGGGTCAACGCCAAGAAGGTGGCGGGTCAACCCAAGAAGGTGGCGGGTCAACGCCAAGAAGGTGGCAGGTCAACGGAAGACGACCGTCTTGGTGCCGTTGAGCATGACCCGGGTCTCGCCATGCCATCGGACGGCCCGCGAGAGGACCTGGCTCTCGACATCTCGGCCGGCCGCCACAAGCTGGTCAGGGGTGAAGCTATGGTCGACGCGTGCGACGTCCTGCTCGACGATCGGACCTTCGTCGAGGTCGGAGGTCACGTAGTGCGCGGTCGCGCCGATCAGCTTCACACCCCGCTGGTGCGCCTGATGGTAGGGCCGAGCGCCCTTGAAGCTGGGCAGGAACGAGTGGTGGATGTTGATCGCCTTACCCGAGAGCGCCCGGCAGGTATCGTCCGACAACACCTGCATATAGCGCGCCAGCACGACCAGGTGCACGTCGAGCCCGTCGACCAGCTCGAGCAGCTGCTGCTCGGCGGCGGGCTTGTTGTCCGGCGTCACCGGGATGTGGTGGAACGGGATGTCGTACGACGCGGCCAACCGCTCGAAGTCACGGTGGTTCGACACGATGGCGGGGATGTCGATCTGCAGGGCTCCGCTGCTCCAGCGAAAGAGCAGGTCGTTAAGGCAGTGGCCGAAGCGCGACACCATGATCAAGGTGGTGTAGCGAGCGCCAGCGTCCCACATCTCCCACGTCATCGAGAAGCTCTCGGCGACGGGGGCGAAGCGTCCCCGCAGCTGCTCGACCGTCACCTGCTCGCCGAGCACCTCGAACTGGACGCGCAGAAAGAAGCTCCCGGTCTCGACGTCACCGTACTGTTGACTCTGGCTGATGTTGCCCGTCTGCTCGACGAGAAAGCCGGAGACGGCGTGCACGATCCCTGGTCGGTCTGGACAGCGCAAGGTGAGGACGAAGTCGTGCGAGTGAGTGGCAGCCATGGCGAAAGTATGACCGGTGGCTCGGCGCACTGTCGCTATTCATGCACTAGTGTCTCGCCATGAGCAACATCGCCTCTCCTTCCACCATCTCGTCGGCTGCGGCCGGGAGCAGTACGGTCCAGTCGGTCGACCGGGCGGTCACGATCCTGGAGATCCTGGCTCGCTCAGGTGAGGTGGGTGTCACCGACCTGGCGAGGGAGCTGGGGGTCCACAAGTCGACGGCCTTCCGGTTGGTGGCGGCGCTGGAACGGCGCCGACTCGTGGAGCAGAATGTCGGGCGCGGCAAGTATCGGCTCGGCACCGGCATCCTCCGCCTCGCGGGTGCGACGACGTCGCGGCTCGACCTGGTTCAGGAGAGCAGAGCGGTCACCCGGCTGCTGGCCAAGCGGACCGGCGAGACGGTCAACATAGCGGTCCTCTCCGACGGTGCCGCGCTCTACATGGACCAGGTGGCAGGGTCGTCGGCGCTGCAACCGCACAACTGGGTAGGACAGCGGATCCCGTTGCACGCGACGTCGAACGGCAAGGTGCTGCTGAGCGGCCTCGACCAGACCGACGTGGCGACCCACACTGGCAACCTCAGATCCTTCACCGTCCATACGATCACCACGACCGACGCGCTCGCGCGAGAGCTGGCCGAGGTGCGCGACCGCGGGTATGCCATTGCCATTGATGAGCTCGAGATCGGCCTCACGGCGGTGGCCGCGCCGGTGCGCAACAGCCACGGGGAGGTGACGGCGTCGATGAGCATCTCCGGCCCGACGTTCCGGCTCGACGCGCGGCGAGTGCCCCTGCTTGCCGACGACGTGATGTCGGCGGCGGACGAGGTTTCGGGACGACTGGGCTGGCGTGGATGAGGCCGAAAGTCCTGCTCGCGGGGTCACGAACGCGTACCAGTGCTTGACGGTGCTGCAGCGACCCTGGTTGTCTTGTTGCGTCCAGCAGAAATAGTTGCATCATCCGCAACAATCCTGCGGATCTACCCCCAGCGGAGATGATGTGCCCGAGCTCTACATCGACGGTGCCTGGCGGGCCGCGCTGGCCGGTGGCCAGCGCGATATCCGCTGCCCTGCCGACGGCTCGCTGACCGTCACCGTCGACGAGGCCGGACCCGATGACACGCTGGACGCGATCCTCGCTGCCCGACGAGCCTTCGACGAGTCGAGCTGGCCCAGCGGTTCGGTCCACGACCGCTGTGCCCTTCTCCACCGGGTCGCCGACCTGCTCGCCAGCCACAAGAGTGACGTGGCCAGAGCCGAGTCGCTCGACACCGGCAAGCGCCTGGTCGAGAGCGAGTACGACGTCGACGACGTCGTGGCCGTCTTCCGCTTTTATGCGGGCGCCGCGGCGGGGACCGCCGGGCGCGTCGTCGATACCGGCCGCCCCGACGTACGCAGCCGCGTCGTGCACGAGCCGATCGGCGTCTGCGCGCTCATCACGCCCTGGAACTACCCCCTCCTGCAGACGTCGTGGAAGGTGGCGCCCTGCCTGGCTGCCGGCAACACGTTCGTCCTCAAGCCGAGCGAGCTGACACCCTCGACAGCCATCTTGTTGATGCGCTATCTCATCGAGGCGGGCCTGCCTGCAGGCGTCGGCAACCTCGTGCTGGGAGCCGGCCCACAGGCGGGTGCCCTGCTGACGACCCATCCGGGCGTCGATCTGGTCTCGTTCACCGGTGGGCTGGGCACCGGGCGCCAGCTGATGGCCGCCGTCGCGCCGACGGTGAAGAAGGTGGCCCTCGAGCTCGGCGGTAAGAATCCCAACATCGTCTTCGCGGACGCCGATCTCGAGGTTGCCCTCGACTTCGCGCTGACTGCGATATTCCTGCACTCCGGCCAGGTCTGCTCCGCCGGCGCCCGGCTCCTGATCGAGGGTTCGGTCAAGGACAAGTTCGTCGACGAGCTCGTCGTCCGCGCTGAGCGCATCCGGCTTGGAGGGCCGTTCGACGACAAGGCCGAGACAGGCCCGCTCATCTCCGCCGAGCACCGCGCCAAGGTCGAGGCGTACGTCGAGGCGGGCCGCGGCGAGGGCGCGCAGGTTCGCTGCGGTGGGTCGCGCCCAGACGACCCGGCGTTGAGCGTGGGCTTCTACTATCTCCCCACGATCCTCGATGGCTGCACGTCCTCAATGAGCGTCGTGCAGAACGAGTCCTTCGGGCCGGTGCTCACGGTCGAGACTTTCGTGGACGAAGACGATGCCGTTCGCATCGCCAACGACACCATCTTCGGCCTCGCCGGCGCCGTCTGGACGAGCAACGCCGGCCGTGCGGAGCGGGTGGCGAGCCGGCTGCGCATGGGCACGGTCTGGATCAATGACTACCACCCCTACGTACCCCAGGCCGAGTGGGGCGGCTACAAACAGTCCGGCGTCGGCCGTGAGCTGGGGGTGGCGGGCCTCGACGAGTACCGCGAGACCAAGCACATCTGGCACAACGTGCGACCTGAGGTCCAGCGCTGGTTCGGGGACGGCTGATGCGGCCCGGCAGGGAGCGGCCCTGGGACTTCGTCATCGTCGGTGGTGGTTCCGCAGGCTGCGCGTTGGCTAACCGTCTCAGCGCCGACGCGTCGATGTTCGTGCTGGTGCTCGAGGCGGGCCACTCCGATTTTCGCCTCGACCCGCTCGTCCACATGCCAGCGGCCTTGCCGATCCCCATCGAGAACCGCTTCTACGACTGGAAGTACGAGTCCGAGCCCGAGCCGTTCATGGGTGGGCGGCGTGTCTTCCATGCGCGCGGCAAGCTGCTCGGCGGGTCCAGCAGCATCAACGGCATGATCTTCCAGCGGGGAAACCCGTTGGACTTCGAGCGATGGGCAGCCGAGCCGGGCATGGCGGGCTGGGACTATCTGCACTGTCTGCCGTACTTCAAGAGGATGGAGACCTGTCTGGCCGGCGCCGACAAGTGGCGCGGCGGCCAGGGTCCTCTTGTGCTTGAACGCGGTCCCGCCGCCAACCCGTTGTTTTCGGCCTTTTTCGAAGCGGCTCAGCAAGCCGGCTATCCCCTGACCGACGACGTCAACGGCTATCGTCAGGAAGGCTTTGCTCGTTTCGACCGCAACGTGCATCGGGGTCGCAGGTTGTCGGCGGCACGCGCCTACCTGCACCCGGTGATGGACCGCCCGAACCTCAGCGTGGAGACGCTCGCCCTCACCACCAAGGTCCGTTTCGAGGGCCGTCGCGCCGTCGGAGTCGACTACCTGAAGGGCGGCCGGCTGCACCGCGCCGTCGAGGCCCACGAGGTCATCTTGTGCGGCGGTGCCATTAACTCCCCACAGCTGCTTCAGTTGTCTGGAGTCGGCAATGCCGACGAGCTGGGTCGCCTCGGCATCGGCATCGTCCAGCACCTCCCGGGCGTCGGGGAGAACCTCCAGGACCACCTTGAGGTCTACGTTCAGCACGCCTCAAAGAAGCCGGTGTCGATCGCACCCGGGCTGCGCTGGCGCGCTCGCCCCAAGATCGCCTTCGACTGGCTGTTCTTCCGCAAGGGCCTCGGGGCCACCAACCACTTCGAGGGTGGGGGGTTCTGCCGAAGCAACGACGAGGTCGACTACCCCAACCTGATGTTCCACTTTCTTCCGCTCGCGATCAGGTACGACGGCTCCGCGCCGACGAAGGGCCACGGCTACCAGGTGCACGTCGGTCCGATGTACGCCGACACGCGCGGGTCCGTGAAGATCACCGACACCAATCCCAAGCGGCACCCGGCGCTACGGTTCAACTACCTCTCGACCCGCACCGACCGCAAGGAGTGGGTCGAGGCGGTCCGCGTCGCCCGCACGATCCTCAACCAGCCGGCCTTCGAGCCCTACGACGGCGGCGAGCTCTCGCCCGGACCAAGCGTGCAGACCGACGACGAGATCCTCGCCTGGGTGGCGACGGACGCCGAGACGGCCTTGCATCCCTGCTCCACCGCCAAGATGGGTGTCGACGAGATGTCGGTCGTCGACCCGCAGTCGATGCGTGTCCACGGCGTCGAGGGGCTCCGCGTCGTCGACGCCTCGGTGATGCCGTCAATCACCAACGGCAACATCTACGCCCCGATCATGATGGTGGCAGAGAAGGCCGCGGACCTGATCCTCGACAACCCCCCACTTGTCGCCGAGGATGTGCCGTACTACCGCTACCGCGACGAGATGCCGCTGCATGCCTCGACACGGTCCACCACCGAAAGCGAAGTCACGTCATGACCGACACCGCGACCGTCACCCCGCCGCAGGCCAACGCCGAACAGCCGGCCGCCCTGGCGGTCGATCGGCTTTGGAAGGTGTTCGGGCCCAAGGCCGACAAGATCATCGGAAGCCCGGACGCCGACCTGCCCCGCCACGAGATGCTGAAAGAGACCGGCTGTGTCGCTGCGGTCAAGGACATCTCCTTCGAGGTCGCCGCGGGTGAGGTATTCGTCGTGATGGGGCTGTCCGGCTCAGGTAAGTCCACGCTGGTCCGGTGCCTTACCCGGCTGATCGAGCCGACCGCGGGCACGGTCACCATCAACGGCACTGACGTGGTCGGCGCCTCCGAGTCCACACTGCGCGACCTGCGACGCAACCACGTGGCAATGGTGTTCCAACACTTCGGTCTGCTGCCGCACCGGCAGGTGATCGACAACGTCGCCTACGGACTCGAGATTCGCGGTGTAGGAAAGGCCGAACGCCGCAAGAGAGCCGCCGAGATCGTGGATCTGGTCGGGCTCGAGGGCAACGAGCACTCCTATCCCGACCAGCTCTCGGGCGGCATGCAGCAGCGCGTCGGACTGGCCCGAGCTCTGGCCGGCGACCCGGCGTTGCTGCTCTTCGACGAGCCGTTCTCGGCGCTCGACCCCCTCATCCGCCGCGACATGCAAAACGAGGTGATCCGCCTCCAGGAGGACCTGCAGAAGACGATGGTCTTCATCACCCACGATCTCCAAGAGGCCTTGAAGCTAGGCGACCGCATCCTGATCATGCGTGACGGCGAGGTCGTTCAGATCGGTACGCCGGCAGAGGTCGTCGCCAGCCCGGCTGACGACTACGTGCGTGACTTCGTGAGCGACGTACCCCGCTCGCACGTGCTGACCCTGCGCTACGTGATGCGCGACCCTCGCCCGGATGACTCCAGTGAGGGCCTGGTGATGTCGTCCGACACGATCGTCCGGCAGGCGGCCCGCGCTGCCTTGGCCTCGGACCACGTCGTCCGCGTGGTCGATGACGGAAAGCTCGTCGGCATCGTCGACGACGACGCCATCTTGCGGATCGTCGTCGCCGAGGAAAGCGTGCGGGCGTGAGCTCCGTCGCCACCAGGAGCGCCAGGACCCTCGACACTGGGCTGGTCGCGACGCTGCGATCTCGGTGGCGTCTGGTCTCCCTCCTCGCCGTCATCGTCATCTGGGTGCTGGTCTGGACCTTCACGCGCGGTGACTCCACCCTGGCAATCCAGGCGTCGGACCGCACTGACATCCACGGCTGGTTCCTGCGCCTGACGACGTCGATCGAGGAAGCCAACAATGTCGTCACCGCCGCACTCGCCGCTCTCGCGGACGCCATGGATGCAACGTTGTTGTTCTTCCAGCATCTCTTCACCGTTCCGGAGTTCCCGCGACCCCTTCCACAAGTCGGCTGGCTCGGCGCGCTGGCCCTGGCGAGCCTGGCGACCTACGCTGTCGCCGGCTGGCGTCCGGTACTGATCGTGGCTGCGAGCTTCCTGCTCTTCGGGATGCTCGGCTACTACCCCGACGCGATGGACCTGCTGATCGTCACGAGCGTTGCGGTGGCAGTCGCGCTGCTGCTCGGCATCCCGATCGGAATCTGGATGGGACACAGCAAGGTGGTCTCTGCGATCGTGACCCCGATCCTCGACGTGATGCAAACGATGCCGTCGTTCGTCTACCTGTTGCCGTTCAGCATCCTGTTCGGCATCGGTCCAGCGGTAGCGGCCCTCGTGACCCTCGTCTACGCGATGCCGCCCGCGGTGCGGGTGACGGCGTATGCGATCCGTGCCGTCTCGTCGACCACGATCGAGGCCACCGACTCGCTCGGCCAGAGCCGCTGGCAGCGGCTGCGCAACGTCGAGCTGCCGATGGCCAAACGCACGATCATCGTCGGCGTCAACCAGACCACGATGGCGGCGTTGTCGATGGCCACCATCGCGGCTTACGTCGACGGACCCGGTCTTGGGCAACCGGTGCTCGAGGGCCTCCGCCGAGGCCAGCTCGGCAAGGCGTTCGTCGCCGGCCTCGCCATCGTCATCATGGCGATCATGCTCGACCGCACGACGACGGCGGCGAGCATCCGGGCCGAAACGGCTGCTCGCTCCGGACGCGACAGAGGGCGCCAGCGGTGGGTGGTGCTGGGTGTCGGCGCTGCTGTCGCGGCGGTCGCGGTCTACCTGTCCAACGGCTACAGCTGGGCCAACGAGTTCCCCGCCGGCCTCGACATCGGCACCTGGATCCAGCTGCGGGTCGACGACTTCTCCGGCTGGCTGCGCGCGGACTTCTCCAGCGTGACAACGAGCATCCAGGAGCGGTTCACGCTGTCATTCCTCAACCCTGTGCAAGACCTGATTGCCGGGTCGCCCTGGTTCGTTGCCGGCGCGGCGATCTGTGCGATCGCCTGGATCGCTGGGGGCAACCGGGCGCTCGGGGCGGCAGTCATCTGTCTCACGGGCCTGTACTTCCTGGACCTGTGGAACAACGCGATGATCACGCTCACCGCGGTCCTGGTGGCGACGGTGGTCGTGATGCTCCTCGGAATCGTCGTCGGTGTCTGGATGGGTCGCAGCAAGAATGTCGATCGCGCCGTCAGACCTTTCCTCGACGCCGCCCAGACGCTGCCGCCATTCGTGTACCTGATCCCTGTGCTGGTTCTGTTCGGCGCGAACCGGTTCACTGCCATGGTGGCCGGAGTCATCTACGCCGCACCGGTCGCAATCAAGCTGATCGCCGACGGGGTGCGTGGAGTCTCCGCCACCACGGTCGAGGCCGCCGAGGCTGCCGGAACGAGCCGCCTGCAGATGATCTGGAAGGTGCAGCTGCCGATGGCTCGCGGCGCGCTACTGCTCGCCGCGAACCAGGGTCTCCTCTACGTCTTGTCGATGGTTGTGATCGGAGGCATGGTGGGGGCAGGCGCCCTCGGGTTCGACATCGTCTACGGATTCCGTCAGTCCGAGTTCGCCGGCAAGGGCTTGGCCGCCGGCGTGTCGATCGTCTTGATCGGCATCATGCTCGACCGGATCACCACCTACAGCGCCCGGCGTTCGTCCTCGGCCGCACCTGCCGGGGCCAGGGCCAAGAACACCACCAGAAAGAGATTTCCGTTGTTGTCAAGCAGTTCGTGACGGTGTGGGCCGTCCCCAAGGAGGAAAAATGAGAGTCACCCGCTCGCGAGCAGTGCTCGCGGTTGTTGCCGTGTCGTCCGTGCTCGCCGTGAGCGCGTGCGGCGGCGGCGACATCAAGAACGAGACAGCCGCCGGGGGCGAGGACTGCGGGACGATCAACATGGCGATCAACCCCTGGGTCGGCTACGAGGCCAGCGCCCATGTCGTCGGCTACATCGCCGAGTCCAAGCTCGGCTGCACGGTCGACTACAAGGACCTCGACGAGCAGGTGTCCTGGCAGGGATTCGCAGAGGACGAGGTCGACGTCGTCATCGAGAACTGGGGGCATCCCGAGTTGCAGAAGAAGTACTTCAAGTCCCCAGGTGGCGACGGGTCGGCGATGAGCGCCGGGCCCAACGGCAACGAAGGCATCATCGGCTGGTACGTCCCGCCGTGGATGGTCGAGAAGTACCCGGACATTCTCGACTGGAAGAACCTGAACAAGTACGCCGATCTCTTCAAGACACCGGAGTCCGGCGACAAGGGCACTTTGTTCGACGGTGACCCCGGGTTCGTGACGAACGACGAGGCGCTGGTCAAGAACCTCGACCTGAACTACAAGGTCGTCTTCGCGGGCAGCGAGAACGCTCTGATCGAGGGCTTCCGCAACGCGGAGGAGAACAAGACGCCGATGCTTGGCTACTTCTATGCGCCGCAGTGGTTCCTGTCCGAGGTGCCGCTCGAGAAGGTCGAGCTCCCGAAGTACACCGAGGGCTGTGACGCCGACCCGGAGAAGGTTGCGTGCGACTACCCGGTCTACACGTTGGACAAGATCGTGGCAACGGACTTCGCCGAGTCTGGCTCACCCGGCTACGACTTGGTGAAGAACTTCCAGTGGACGAACGATGATCAGAACGAGGTCGCCAAGATGATCGCCGAAGACCAGATGGACCCTGACGACGCGGCGCAGAAGTGGGTCGAGGAGAACCCCGACAAGGTCAACGCCTGGCTCGGGCAGTAGCCGGCGTCCATTACTCGACGTGGAGGGCTCACGACCTCCGGTCGTGGGCCCTCACCCGTCGCAGCGGACGGCCTTGGCGGGTCGGTTCAACCCATTCGTCGCTGCAGCTCCTCGTTGACCGCAGGGACGATCTCGTGCAGGTCCCCGATCACGGCGTAGTGCGCTCGGGTCACCATCGGCGCGTCCCGGTCAGTGTTGATGGCCAGGATCGTCTTCGCCCCCTGGCATCCCGCCCAGTGCTGGATCGCCCCGCTGATGCCGCAGGCGATGTAGATGTCGGGGGTGATCCGGGTGCCGGTCTGTCCCACCTGCTCGTGGTGGGGGCGCCAGCCCAGACCCGTGACCACCCGCGAGACCCCGAGGGCCCCGCCGAGCAGCCTGGTCAGCTCCAGCAGGCCGTCGAAGCCGTTGGCGCTCCCCGCGCCGCGACCGGCACCGATGACCACGCGAGCTCCGGTGAGGGCCGCTGTGTCGTCGAGCTCGCTGGCCTCGACGCGGACGACGCGACCCAGCAGGTCGGTTTCGAGCAGGTCCATCTGCAGCTCGTTCACCTCCGGCTGTGTCGAGTGGTCGGCGCTCGCCGGCTCGACAGCGTGCCCCGCAACAGTCAGGACGGCGGGCCGGCCCGTCAACCGCATCAGCTCGAGCACGGCGCCGCCCATCACCTGTCGGGACACGACCAGCGGGTCGACCTCGCCGACGGCCACAACGTTGGCCGCCATCGCCGTGTCGAGCCGGGCGGCGACATGCGCCATGATCTCGCTGCCGCGCGGAGTGCCCGGAGCGAGCACGACGGCTGCAGAGGAAGCGGCCGCCGCTGCGACCACTGCAGTGGCCCAACTGGCTGCGGAGTAGGCGGACAACCCGTCGTGCTGCGCAACGTGGACGACGTCTACGCCCTGGTCGGCGAGCTGGGAAAGCGCGGTGGCGCGCAGGTCTGCGTCCACCGGCCCTACCAGCAAGGCATGCGACTGGGCGCCGTCGCGACGCTTCACGAGGTCACGGGCGAACGTCAGCGTCTCGAGCGACGTCTCGGTGACCCGGTGCGCGTCGGTCTCCACCAGGACGAGGACTGCCGAGCTCATTTCGTCACCACCCCCAGCCTGTACAACAATTCGACGACCGCAGGCGCGGCCTCTGGTCCCTCACCCAACACTTCGACCACGCTCGGTTGGGCCGGTGGAAGCTCGAGCCGTACTCGCCCCGTGCCCGCTGGCTCGATCGGCGAGCTCACGGTGTCGATCGGGATGCGCTTGGCTTTCATGCGGCCAGGAATCGAGGGGTAACGCGGCTCGATGCCGCCTTCCTGGATGGCGATCACCACTGGTAGCGGGATCTCGAAGACCTCGGTGCCCTCGGGACCCTTGCCCTTGGCGATCGCGGTGTCGCCGGACATCTCGACAGTCGAGATCCCAGTGAGCACCGGTCGACCGAGAGCGTAGGCGAGCCGGACGCCGACTTGGAAGTCGCCGGTGTCGGCCGCGTCGTTGCCGACCAGGATGACGTCGTACGACGTACCCGCCGCCTCACGCGCCCGCACCACCTGGGCGATGGCCTGTGCGACATCGGCGGGACCGTACGCCGCCGGGTCGGCCTCGACCAGCACAGCGGCCGAGCAGCCGACGGCCAACGCGTTGCGCACCTGCTCGACCGCGTCCTGCGACCCTACGGTGAGCACGGTCGACTCTCCGTCGGTCGCCTTGGCGATCTGGATGGCCAGCTCGACCGCGCACTCCTCGTGGCTGCTGAGCGTGTATCCGACGTGCCGCGCGTCGATCGACTGGGCATCGTCGGAAAGCAGGATCTGACCTGACGTCTCCGGGACACGTTTGATGCACACCATGACGTTGACCATCGCGGCTACCCCCGGATCCGGTCGTTGTCGGGATCGAACACCGGTGTCGCGTCCGCCGCAGCCACGGTGACGGGATACCGCTCCTCCATGTAGGAGACCGACAGCTCGTTGCCGACCACGGCCTCCGAGGGCGGGAGGTAGGCCATCAGCAGGTGCTTGCCGAGCGAGGGCGCGGAGCCGGCGGTCGTGACGTAGGGCCGATGACCGTGGTCGTCTGTCAGCACGCCCCCGTCGGAGGTCAGGATGGGTTCGCCGCCGAGCATGTAGCGTTTCACCCCGGTTGCGGAGGTGTGGTCATCCACGGCCATGGTGCAGAGCACCGCCTTGGGGTCCTCGGCTCGCTGTTTGAGGTAGGCCTCGCGCCCGACGAAGTCGACCGACTTCACCTTCGGCCGCGGCATTCCGGCCTCGACGATGCTGCGCTCGGCATCGAGCTCGAAGCCGAACGCGCGATAGCTCTTCTCGATCCGACCTGTGGTGCCGTAGACGCCGATGCCGACCGGGACGGCACCGTGGGTGGCACCCGCCTCGTGGAGCAGGCTCCACAGTCGTGCGCCCTGCTCGATCGGAGCATGCAGCTCCCAACCCAGCTCGCCGACATACGAGATCCGCGACGCGAGAACCGACATCGAGTCGACCTCGATGTCTCGGCAGGATCCGAAGCCGAAGCCCTCGTGGCTGATGTCGTCTCGGGTCAGCTCGCCGAGGATGTCGCGTGCCCTTGGCCCCCAGAGCCCGATGGTCGTGTACGCCGACGTGAGGTCGACGACGGAGGCGGTGCCGTCCTTCGGCATCCGGTCGGCGAACCACTTACGGTCGACCATGCCGTGGGCGCCACCGGTCACGACCCGAAACCGGTCGTGCGCCAGCCGCATCACCGTGAGGTCGGACCGGAAGCCGCCGCGGCCGTCGAGCACCGGCGTGTAGATGACGCGACCGAGCGCCACATCGGCCTGAGCGACCACAATCGACTGGACGGCATCGGTGGCGTCAGGCCCGACGACGTCGAAGATGGCGAAGGCCGAGAGGTCGATGATGCCGGCGCGGTCGCGCATGGCCAAGTGCTCGGCGTTGATGGTCGGCGACCACCAGCGGGAGTCCCACTCGTGCTCGCGGGGCATCACGGCGGCGCCATACTCCTCGAGAAGTCCGTCGTTGCAGGCGTACCAGAGCGGGCGCTCCCAGCCGGCGGCCTCGATGAAGACCGCCCCCATGTCCTGCTGGGAGGCGTGCATCGGGGCCAGTCGCTGGCAGCGGTCACTCTGGTATTGCTCGCCCGGGTGGACGATCCCGTAGGTCTTGTTGAACGCCTCGCTGGTGCGTGCCCTGATGTGGCCGCGAGTCTGCTGGTGCGGGTAGAAGCGTGCGATGTCGGAGTGGGCGAGGTCGATCTCGGGCAACCCGTTTGTCATCCATTCCGCGACCGCGCGACCAACGCCGGGTCCCTCCTTGATCCACACCGCGGCCGCGGACCAGAGGCCCTTGACCTCCGGGGTCTCACCCAGTAGTGGTGCACCGTCCGGGGTCAACGACAGCAGGCCGTTGATAGCGTAGCGAATCTCGGCCTGTTCGTCGCCGAGGATGTCGGGCATGAGCTCGAGCGCCTCCTCGAGCTGCTGGTCGAAGTCCTCGGCCGTGAATGGCATCTCGGTCGGCGAGAGCTTGGCCTGTTCGATCGATGGGATGTCCTCGGGGTCGTGCAGGATCGGCCGGTGCGCGTAGGAGCCGACCTCCATGTCGGCGCCGTGCTGCCGCTCGTAGCAGAAGGTGTCCATGTCGCGCACGATCGGAAAGGTGATCTCGCCGTCCTGTTGGGCGAGGACGGGAACCGGGCCGACGCTGATCATCTGGTGCACGGCCGGGGTGAGCGGGATGTGGGCGCCGGCCATCTTCGCAACCTTGGGACTCCAGACGCCGCACGCGATGACGACGGTCTCGGCCTCAACGTCGCCCCCCGACGTACGGACCCGGCGGATCTGCCCCTCCTCGACGTCCAATCCGGTGACCTCGACGCTCGAGACGACCCTCAGCGCGCCAAGCTCCAAGGCGCGCTCTCGCATGATCGTGCCCGCGCGCAACGAGTCGACGACCCCGACCGACGGGGTCCAGAACGCTCCGACGATCGCTGACGGGTCGAGGAAGGGCACTGTCTCTACGACCTGTTCGGGGGTGACGAGCTCGGACTCGATGCCCCACGCCTTCGCCGACGACATCCGCCGGCGCAGCTCCTCCATCCGCTCCTCGGTCCGCGCGACCTCGAAGCCACCGGACTGTGTGAAGACACCCATCTCCATGTACTGCTTCACGGAGTCGAGGGTCAGGTCGGTGATCTCGCGGGAGTGGTCCACGGGGAAGATGAAGTTGGACGCATGGCCGGTCGAGCCACCCGGGTTCGGAAGTGCGCCCTTGTCGATCTGCACGATGTCGCTCCAGCCGAGCCGAGCCAGGTGGTAGACGAGGCTGTTGCCGACGATGCCCGCACCGATGACGACGGCGCGGGCGCTAGGGGGCAGAGCTGCCATGGAGATGCCTTCCTCCGAACGTTCGAGGGCTGACGGACGATGCTGGGGCCTAGCAGGCGAACTCGAGAGGAACTTGTTGCGTTTGGCGCAACCAAGCATCGCTATGTGAGACATAGGTTATCAGTCCCGCATCACCGTGGCGAGGTCTGAGGGGTGGACAACCGGCTCTCAGCACGGGTGCGGAACAATTCGAAACGCGCAGGGTGCGGTCGCCGGGTGCATTGCGGCGGCGGTACGAGCGGGTCGGTCGAATGATAGGGGCGTCAGCCGAGCATGCCGAGGTCCCGCACAGCGTCGCGCTCCTCGGCGAGCTCGGCGGTGCTGGCGTCGATGCGCTGGCGGGAGAAGCCGTCGATGTCGAGACCTTGCACGATCTCCCAAC
>JACCVZ010000054.1 GCA_013697905.1 Nocardioidaceae bacterium | reverse complement strand
ACCTCTGGTTTGCAAGCCTTCTCTACGGCAGACCCTGCACATCCGCAGCAGACCGGTGTCTTCTCACCGCGGCCATTGCGGTCGGTAGCCACCGAAGACCCGGCGTTGTCCAAGGGAATCAACAAGGTCGTCATGTGGAGCTACCCAATCATCAGGAATGGGTTGATCTACGTCATTGACATCCGCAACGGGTTGTACATCCTGCGCTATACCGGACCCGGCGCCGGTTTGGTCAACCACATCGGCTTCTACGAAGGGAATTCCAACCTCGGTGCGGCCATGCGCCTCGGCAGTCAGTGAGACTCTGGAGCCCCTCCGAGTACGCCCGCGCGTCGGCGACAGCTCCGGACCTTCTGCCCTGGCCCCACCGACCAGACGCATCGGACGGCTCCGCAGCTCCTAGCGGGTACTTCCTCGTGCCGGCATGTCTCATCCTTTCGGGGAATCAGACCCTCCACCAGACCCGGGGCGGTTCAGTGTCCCGAGACATCACAGAGTGCGCCCGGCAGGATTCGAACCTGCGACCGGCGGATTAGAAGTCCACTGCTCTATCCAGCTGAGCTACGGGCGCCGGGACGACGAGGTCGCCCGAATTCGGCATTCTACTGATCCCGCCTGCCGGCCGCCCGTATCCTCATCGTGAAGAGGGGGTAACTGTGAGTCACCTGTATGTGGCGTTGACGCCTGGGCTGCCGGCGACACCGATCAACCTACGCGATCGGGTGTCGCAGAGCCTGCGCGAGTCCATCACCTCGGGTGAGCTCCAGCCAGGTCGGGTGTACTCCGTGCCGGCTCTCGCCGCCACCTTTGGGACATCTGCCACGCCAGTGCGGGAAGCAATGCTCGGCCTCGCTCGCGAGCGGCTGGTGGAGGTGGTCCCCAACAAGGGTTTCCGCATCCTCGAGATCAGTCTGCGGGAGCTGGCACAGATCGACGAGATCCGGATGCTGCTCGAGCCTCCGGCGATCGCCAGCCTCGCGGGGCGCCTGTCCTCGCTGCAATGCGAGGGCCTGCGCTCCCACGCCGACTCGATTCTGAACCACGCCAACGAAGGGGACAACGCCGGCGCGGCCGAGGCGGCATTCATCTTCCGCGACACGTTGTTGTCGCTTTGCCCGAACGCCCAGCTCGTCGACACGATCAAGACTCTGCGAGCGCGCGCTCGCGCCGGCTATCCCAAATCCTCCATCGACTGGACCCGCTTCGCCGCCACGCAGTACGGACTCATCGAAGCGCTCGCCAAGGGCGACAGGGAGAAGGTCGTGCGCGCGATCGCGTATGAGGTGAGCCGGTTCGGTCCCGGTCTGCGCCAGGTAGCCTCGCAGGCGTGACCTCTGCAGCCTTGCACCCCGCTGCCGAGGCGACACCCCCCTCACCGCGTCGCCGCCGCGTCGTCATCTCGGTTGCCGTCCTGGTCCTGACATCTGTCGCAGTCGGGGCCGCCTGGGCGCTGTACGCAGACCTCAACGGCGCCGTCGGTCAACGCGCCTTCTGGTGGAGCCTGCTTTTCGCCTTCCTGCCTGTGCTGCCGCTCACCGCGTTGTTCGTCTGGCTCGACCGACTTCGGCCCGAGCCCGGCTGGCTGCTCATGGTCGCTTTCCTGTACGGCGCGCTGGTCGCGACGTACCTCTCACTCCAGCTCAACGGGTGGCTGGCCGGCTTGATCGGCGACCGCGCGGGTGCGACCCCTCGCAGCGCCGTCTTCATCGCCCCGTGGACGGAGGAGGTCGCCAAGGCGCTGGTCATCTTCTTGATCGTGATCTGGCGCCGTCACGACTTCAACGCCGTCGTTGCGGGCATCGTCTACGGGGGGCTGGCCGGCGTCGGCTTCGCCTTCACGGAAAACGTCGTGTACTACGGCCAGCTGTTCCAGCAGGTGCTCAACTCAGGCGATGGCGCGACCAAGGCGCTGGACGCCGTGCAGCAGCTGTTCGTGCTGCGGGGGCTCGCGGCTCCCTTCGTGCATCCGATGTTCACCCTCGTCACCGGGATGGGGGTGGGTCTTGCCGTTCGCTACCGAAACGTCGGCGTGCGGATCCTCGCTCCGGTTGCCGGGTACTGCGGGGCGGTGATGCTCCACATGGGTTACAACACCATCGCCTCGTTCAGCACGCGGAACGGTCTGCCCGCCGTCTACCTCGCGCTGCTCGTCCCGACGCTGCTGAGCCTGGTCGCGGTGGCGCTCGTCGCGCGGCGCTACGAGAGCCGTGTCATCGCCGCCCGGCTGACCGACTACTCGGCGTTCGGCTGGCTCAAGGCAGAGCACGTGCGCTACATCGTCAGCTGGCAGGGTCGGCGCCAGGCCCGTCGGCACGTCAAGGCGTACGGCAAGGTGGAGCGGCAACGGCTGAAGGCGTTTCAGCGCACCGGCGTCGACCTCGGCCTGCTGCGTGACCGGCTCGTCCGCGGGGTCGCGGGTGCACGCGCCCTCCCGCGTGAGCGCGACCTGATCACGGCCATGCGTGACCTCCGCGGCCGGGTCGTGCTGCCCAGCGGTACCGACCCGGGCACCGAGCAGATGTCGAGCTCCGGTTCAAGCTGGTAGCGACAGCCTCAATCGGGTACAGCGAGGACCGGGGGCGGCGAGAGCGACGCCCTAGACTTCCCCCCATTGACAGAGTCATCGCCGGAGAGGGTGCCTGAGTGAGCGACCTAGCAGAGCCGGGTCCTCCCAACGAGCTCGTCAGCGTCCTCGTCCGACTCCGACAGGCTTTGGTCGACCACATGCTGCCGTTCGAGGCGGCCGATGCCGACGCGGCTCGCAAGCAGCGCACCGACCTGATCCAGCAGCTCGACGACTACGTGATCCCGCGGCTGGTGCAGATCGAGGCGCCGCTGCTGACGGTCGTCGGGGGTTCGACCGGCGCCGGAAAGTCCACGCTCGTCAACTCGTTGGTCGGCACCCGGGTCACCCAGACCGGAGTACTTCGCCCCACGACCCGGTCACCGGTGCTCGTGCACAACCCCGACGACGCCCATTGGTTCGGGCCAGGCCGGTTGCTCCCCGAGCTCGAGCGCACCGAACGGGCCACCGGAGACCAATCCACGCTGCAGCTGGTTGCCACCGAGGACCTACCGCCCGGGCTTGCGATTCTCGACGCCCCCGATGTCGACTCCGTCGAGGAGCTCAACCGCATCCTTGCCGCCCAGCTTCTGGCCGCCGCCGACCTGTGGCTGTTCGTGACCTCGGCGGCCAGGTACGCCGACCAGGTCCCATGGGACTACCTCAAGGCGGCCGCCGATCGCAGCACCGCCGTGGCGGTCGTGCTCGACCGGACCATGCCCAAAGCCGTGCGGGAGGTCAGCAGCCACCTCGCGCGGATGCTGACGTCGCGTGGGCTCGGGAACTCGCCGCTCTTCACCGTGGCGGAGTCGCCGGTCGACGAGAACGGCCTGCTGCCCCAAGATTCGGTGGCACCGATCCGGGCGTGGCTCGACTCGCTCGCCGCTGACAGCGTGGCTCGCACCGCCGTCGTACGACAGACGCTCGACGGTGCCATCGCGTCGTTGGGGCACCGCACCCGGTCGGTCGCCGATGCGTTCCGAACGCAGGAACAGGTGGGTGCACAGTTGCGCGCGGACGCCGCCAAGGCGTATGCCGACAACCTGGCGTCCGTCGACGAAGCCTTGCACGACGGCACCATGCTGCGCGGCGAGGTGCTGGCCCGGTGGCAGGAGTTCGTCGGGACGGGAGAGCTGCTGAAGAGCCTCGAGGACAAGGTCGGACGACTGCGCGATCGGCTGTTCAGCGCCGCCCGCGGCCAGCCGCAGCCGGCTCAGCGGGTGCGGGTGGCCGTCGAGTCCGGCCTCGAGACACTGATCGTCGAGCACGCCGAGTCGGCGGCCGAGCGGGCGGCGCTGACCTGGCGTTCGCTACCGGCGGGCGCCGCGATTCTCCAGGAGGCACCCGGTGACATCGGCCGCGCTTCCCGCGACCTGCGTGCTCGGGTGCAGCGCACCGTCCGCGATTGGCAGGGCGGGGTGCTCGAACTGGTCCGCACCGAAGGAAAAGACCGTCGCGCCACGGCTCGCTTTCTCGCCTTCGGCGTCAACGGCCTCGGGGTGGCGCTGATGGTGGTCATCTTCGTGCAGACCGCAGGGCTGACCGGCGCCGAGGTCGGTGTCGCCGGCGGCAGCGCGGTGGTCGCGCAGAAGGTGCTCGAGGCGGTGTTTGGCGACCAAGCCGTGCGCCGGTTGGCCGACGCGGCGCGCGCGGACCTGCACAAACGGGTCGCGGTGCTGTGGGGCGAGGAACTACGGCGCTACCTCGAGCTTCTCGATGCGCACGCTGTCGCCGCCGGCACGGCAGCCTCCCTGGTGACGCTGTCGCACGAGGTGGACGAGGCTCGCTGGGCCGGCAGCCCGGCATGAGCGCTGTTGTCGAGTCGATGCGCAAGGTGACGGGGCGCTCGACGTCCGACATTGTGACGCGCGTCGACGGACTTGAACGTGCGGTCACGGCCGCCCGCGGGCGCCTCGACCCTGCTCTGGTCGATCAAGCCCAGCTGGTGGCGCAGCGCGCCGGGTCGCGTCTTCGGCTGTCGGCTGACCACACGGTGGTCGCTCTCGGTGGGGCGACCGGTTCGGGCAAGTCGTCGCTCTTCAACGCCTTGTGCGGTCTCGACCTGGCGGCGGTCGGGGTCAAGCGGCCGACGACCTCGTGGGCGCTTGCGTGTGCCTGGGGGCCGGAGGGAGCCGGCGAGCTCCTCGACTGGCTCGGCATCCCGAAGCGGCACCAGGTCGACCGGATGGGCCTGCTCGACCAGACCTCCGCAGACCGTGACCTCGAAGGCCTCGTGCTCCTCGACCTGCCCGACCACGACTCGACCGAGGTGTCCCACCACCTCGAGGTCGAACGGCTGGTCCAGCTGGCCGACGCGCTCGTGTGGGTGCTCGATCCGCAAAAGTATGCCGACGCCGCCATCCACGACCGCTTCTTGAAGCCGCTCGCCCGTCACTCCAGCGTCGTGATGGTCGCGCTCAACCATGTGGACGAGATCCCTGCAGGCGGCCTCGCCGACACCCTCGCCGACGTACGCCGACTGCTCGCGCTGGACGGCCTCGACGATGTCGCGGTCTTCGCCACCTCGGCCACCCGCGGCGACGGCCTGGCGGAGCTGCGGAAGGCCATCGTCAAGCGAGTTGCGTCGAAGATGGACGCTCGCGAACGGCTCACAGCCGACGTCCGCACCATCGCGGCTCGTCTTGCCGAGCAGACCGGCGACGGTTCGCCGGGAGACGCCTCATCGGGTCGAGACGAGCTGGTCGCAGCCTGCGCCGACTCCGCCGGCGTACCCGTCGTGGTCGCGGCGATCGAGGGCTCCTCACTGGCCCGCGCCCGGCAGGCGACCGGTTGGCCGGTGACGAAGTGGCTCTCCAGGTTCAAGCCCGACCCGTTGCGGAGGCTGCATCTCGAGGGGATGACGCAACGGGGGGAGAAGCCCGAGCAGGTGCGGGTGTCGCGGACGTCGGTCCCGCAGGCGACTCCCGTGCAGCGCGCCCGCGTCGGCTCGGCCGTACGGTCGGTGGCTCAGCTGGTCACTGCCGACATGGCCACCCCCTGGGCGACCTCGGTGCGCTCGGCCTCCGTCTCTCGTTTGGACGACTTCGCCGACGCCCTCGACACGGCCGTTGCGCGGACAGACCTCGGGATTTCAAGGGACCCGTGGTGGTGGGGCGCAGTGCGAACGCTGCAATGGCTGTTGTTCGTCGTCGCCGTCGTCGGCGGGCTCTGGTTGGCTGCGTTGGCGGTCTTCTCCTACCTGCGGCTACCCGACCCGCAGGATCCGGACTGGTACGGCGTCCCGATTCCGACGTTGCTGCTCCTGGGCGGGGCGCTTCTCGGGCTGCTCGTGGCGGCGTTGTGTCGCGTCGCTGCCCAGGCGTCGGCCAGACGTCGAGCGAGGCGTGCCGCCGCCTCGCTGCACCAGGCGATCCAGGCGGTCTGTGACGAGTTGGTCATCGAGCCGATGCGGGCGGAGGTCGCCGCCTACGCGCAGTGCCGTGACGGGATCAAGGCCGCCCTGCACCGCTGAGCACCCTGCTTCCCTCGGCCCGTAGTCTTGACGGTTATGGCCGACTACGTCTTCACCTTGCGCAACGTGCGCAAAGCCCTCGGCGACAAGGTCGTCCTCGACAACGTCACCTTGTCCTTCCTGCACGGCGCCAAGATCGGCGTCGTGGGTCCCAACGGCACCGGCAAGTCGACGCTGTTCAAGATCATGGCCGGGCTCGAGCATGCCTCTAACGGTGACGCGATCAAGGACCCCGACGCCACCGTCGGCATTCTGCAGCAGGAGCCGCCGCTCACCGAGGGCACGACGGTGCTGGACAACGTCGAGGAGGCCGTTGCCGAGACCAAACGGAAGGCCGACCGCTACAACGAGATCTCAGCCGAGCTGGCGGACCCCGACGCTGACTACGACACCTTGCTCGCCGAGATGGGCGAGCTCCAGACAGACCTCGACCACGCCGGGGCGTGGGACCTGGACTCGCGGCTCGAGCAGGCGATGGACGCGCTGCGCTGCCCGCCTCCGGACCAGCTCGTCGACACGCTCAGCGGCGGCGAGCGCCGCCGCGTCGCGTTGTGCAAGCTGTTGCTGCAACAACCCGACTTGTTGCTGCTCGACGAGCCGACCAACCACCTCGACGCCGAGAGTGTGCAGTGGCTCGAGCAGCATCTCAAGTCCTACCCGGGCTGCGTCCTGGCCATCACTCACGACCGGTACTTCCTCGACAACGTGGCCCAGTGGATTCTCGAGCTCGACCGCGGCCGGGCGCACCCTTACGAGGGCAACTACTCAACATACCTCGAGACGAAGCAGAAGCGCCTGATTGTCGAGGGCCGAAAAGACGCGAAGCGGCAGAAGATCCTCGAGCGTGAGCTTGAGTGGGTCAGGTCCAACCCCAAGGCGCGGCAGGCCAAGAGCAAGTCGCGGCTCACCCGCTACGACGAGATGGCGACCGAGGCCGAGCGCAACCGCAAGATCGACCTGCAGGAGATCAACATCCCGGGCGGTCCTCGTCTCGGCGACGTCGTGCTTGAGTCGAGGAGTCTGTCCAAGGGCTTCGGCGATCGCAGTCTCATCCATGACCTGACGTTCACTGTGCCGCGCGCAGGCATCGTCGGCGTGGTGGGTCCCAATGGCGTCGGTAAGACCACGCTCTTTCGGATGGTCACGGGGGAGGAGCAGGCCGACACCGGCGAGATCACGGTCGGCGGCACCGTCAAGATCTCGTACGTCGACCAGAGCCGCGGCGGCCTCGAGCCGGCCAAGAACGTCTGGGAGGTCGTGTCCGATGGGCTCGATCACATCAAGGTTGCCAACTTCGAGATGCCGAGCCGCGCCTACATCGCGTCCTTCGGGTTCAAGGGGCCGGATCAGCAGAAACGGGCCGGCATCTTGTCCGGCGGTGAGCGCAACCGGCTGAACCTGGCCCTGACTCTCAAGATGGGGGGAAACCTGCTGCTGCTCGACGAGCCCACCAACGACCTCGATGTCGAGACCCTGCAGTCACTCGAGGATGCGTTGCTCGACTTCCCGGGCTGCGCCGTGGTGATTTCCCACGACCGGTGGTTCCTCGACCGGGTGGCGACGCACATTTTGGCATGGGAGGGCGACGACGACGATCCCTCTCGATGGTTCTGGTTCGAGGGCAACTACGCCGACTACGAGCAGAACAAGATCGAGCGGCTCGGTGTCGAGGCCGCCCGGCCGCACCGCGTCACGCACCGTCGGCTGACCCGCGACTGACGCGTCGACGGCCGATTGCGGTCGCGCTCAGACCACGGTGGGGGAGAGGATCGGGTCGGGGGCGCCGGTCTCCAGCCGAGCTGCCACCGCGCTGAAGGCGCGGCCTACCGCCTCGAGATCTTCAGGAGCGACGGCGTCGATGAGCGCGGCCCGGACTGATCCGACGTGCGCGGGAGCAGTCTCGACGAGCTTGTCGTAGCCGACGTCGGTGAGTGCCGCGAAGACGCCTCGGCCGTCGGACGGGCACTGCCGGCGCTGAACGAGCCGCTGGCGTTCCATCCGCGCGATCGTGTGGGTGATGCGACTGCGGGAGTTCTTCACGGAGTTGGCCAGCTCTGCCATCCGAAGCCGACGCTGCGGAGCCTCGGACAGCCGGACCAGGATCTCGTACTCTGGTAGCGAAAGGTCGTGTCCGTCGCGAAGATCGCGCTCGAGCTGATCCATCAAGAGCGTGGTCCCGACGAGGTAGGCGCGCCAGACCCGCTGCTGGTCGGTTGAGAGCCAGTGAGTCGTCATCCCCCGAGGATAGCCGGGAATAGTTGACCCTTCAACCACATTGGCCTATAGTGTTCCAAAACATCAGGTTGAAGCTTCAACTACAAAGGAGTGTACGCATGACCAGCACCACAGTCACATCGCAGTTCGAGGGCCTGGAGGCCGGCACGTATGTCATCGACGCGAGCCACTCCGACGTCGGATTCACCGTCCGTCACCTGATGAGCAAGGTCCGCGGTCAGTTCCGCGACTTCGAGGGCTCGATCAGGGTCGCCGAGGACCAGCTCGAGTCCTCTGTAGAGGCGGTCATCGAGCTCAGCTCGGTCGACACCCGCAACGACGACCGCGACAACCACCTGCGCTCCGCGGACTTCTTCTCCGTCGAGAGCAGCCCGAAGATGTCGTTCTCGAGCACCAGCGTCCGCCAGGACGGCAACGACTTGGTAGCTGTCGGTGACCTCACCATCAAGGACGTCAGCAAGCCCGTCGAGATCACCCTCGACTACCTCGGCACCGGCACTGACCCGTGGGGCGGCAGCCGCGTTGGTTTCGAGGGCACCACGACGCTCAGCCGCAAGGACTGGGGCATCGACTTCAACATCCCGCTCGAGGGCGACAAGGTCATGATCGGCGACAAGATCAATGTCGTGCTGGCGATCGAGGCCGTCCTGCAGACCGAGGCTGCCTGATCCACAGAGCTCTGGAACGAGGGCGAGAGGCCTCACCGACCCTAAGCGTCGGTGGGGCCGCTTCGCATCTCCTGGGCGGCAGCAGGTCGACGGTTAGGCTGACGGACGGGCTGTCCGGGCCGGGTGAGTCGGTGCGGCGGCTCAGACCCTCTCGACGATCATCGCCATGCCCTGGCCGCCGCCTACGCACATCGTGATCAGGCCGGTGCTCTTGTCATGAAAGTCCAGCGAGTTGAGCATGGTCGCCTGCAACCGGGCCCCGGTCATGCCGAACGGGTGACCGACCGCGATCGCACCGCCGTTGACGTTGAGCTTATCGAGGTCGATGCCGAGGTCCTGGTACGACGGCACGACCTGCGCCGCGAAGGCTTCGTTGATCTCGACCAGGTCGATGTCGTCGATCGTCATCTGCGCGCGGGCGAGGGCCTGCTTGCTTGCCTCGACCGGGCCTAACCCCATGATCTCGGGGGACAGAGCGGTGACGCCCGTGGAGACGATCCGAGCCAGCGGCGCGATTCCCAGGTCCGCAGCCAACGTGTCGCTCATGATGACGACCGCTGCGGCGCCGTCGTTGAGGGCACAGCAGTTTCCCGCCGTGACGAGGCCGTCCGGGCGGAACACGGGCTTGAGCTGTGACACCGCCTCGTAGGTCACGCCCGCGCGCGGCCCGTCATCTGTGCTCACGACCTGGCCGTCGGGCCGGGTGACAGGCACGATCTCACGCTCCCAGAAGCCGGCAGCGATGGCCTTTTCAGCCAAGTTCTGGCTCCGGACGCCGAACTCGTCGAGCTCTTTGCGGCTGATGCCGCGCGACTGCGCCAGGTTCTCTGCCGTTTGGCCCATGGGGATGTAGATGTCAGGCAGCACACCAGCCTTCCTGGGATCGTGCCACGGCTCCGTGCCACCCTCCGCCGCCGAGGCCGAGCGTTCCCGCGCCTCGCTGAAGTCGGGGTTCCGGGTGCCGGGGTGGCTGTCGGAGCTGCCATGGACGAAGCGAGAGACCATCTCGACCCCGGCGGAGACGAACACGTCACCCTCTCCGGCCTTGATCGCGTGGAACGCCATCCGTGAGGTCTGCACGCTCGACGAGCAGTAGCGGGTGACGGTCGTGCCGGGGAGCTGGTCGAAACCCAGCAGTACGGCGACCACGCGCGCCATGTTGAAACCCTGCTCACCGCCCGGCAGGCCACAGCCCAGCATCAGGTCGTCGATCTGAGCCGGATCGAGCTCCGGCACCTTGGCCAAGGCCGCGGAAACCATCGCCGCAGCCAGGTCGTCTGGGCGCAGATCGACGAGAGAGCCCCTGCCGGCCCGGCCGATGGGCGAGCGGGCGGTGGCGACGATGACTGCTTCGGGCACGCGGGGTCCTCCGGGGTAGGTGGCTCCTCTGCAGCCTACTGGCCTGCGCGGTGGGTTCAGGGCCCACCGGTGGCGGCGACCAGACGCCCGGCGAGCGCACGCATCGCGGTGTGCAGCGGCGGTGGGTCGAGGACCTCAACCGGGAAGCCGTTGGTGACCAGATGGTAGGCCATGGCGTCGAGGTCGCCTCCGCCGCAGCCAACTCCCTGGGTGGCGTGCACCGGGTAGTCAAGGTCGCGCAACCGCCCCACCTCGCGCCGGACGCTCCGGGTGGTGACGCCGAGGCGCTCGGCCAGCTCGTCACCGGTCCACACCGGCCGCGACTGGAGCAGCGTCAGCAACCGCAGCACGCGCTGCGTCGTTCCTGCCATGGCTGCGATCCTGGCACAGACAGCGGACCGTTTCTGTCCGCCAGGTGTGGCACCGTCAGGGCATGACGAATCTCCCTCCCACACCCACACTGAGCTCGATCCTCGTCGAGCAGCTCGACTTCCACTGGAGGCGCCAGCTGAGGCCTAGGTTCGACGGCCTCACTGACGCCGAGTACTTCGCCGAGCCGGTCAAAGGCGCCTGGAACGTTCGGCGCCGCGGTTCCGGCACCGCCGCGGTGCAAGCCGGCAGCGGCGACTTCACGATCGACTTCGCCTTCCCGGAGCCCGATCCGGCGCCTGTGACGACGATCGCGTGGCGCCTTGGCCATCTGATTGTCGGGGTGCTCGGTACCCGCAACGCGGCACACTTCGCTGGTCCCCCGTGCGACTACGAGTCGTTCGGGTACGCCGGCACCGCGGTCGAGGCGCTCGAGCAGCTCGACGCGGCGTACGACCGCTGGACGACCGGGGTGACGGCGCTCGGCGAAGAAGGTCTGAGCAGGCCGTGCGGTCCTGCCGAAGGACCGTTCGCCGACCACTCGATGGCGTCGCTCGTGCTGCACATCAACCGCGAGGTGATCCACCACGGCGCCGAGATCGCGCTGCTGCGCGACCTGTGGGCGCACGACCTGTCTGACGTCGCTGCCACCACCGGCTGATCGCGGGCCTGCCTGCCAAGATGGGCCAGTGGCCCGTCATGTGTTCCTGCTGAAACCCCGCTGGTCCGACCTGGACGCCTACAACCACGTCAACAACGTGACCTGGCTCGAGTATCTGCAGGAGGCCAGGGTCGACATGCTGTTCGTGCATGCTCCGGAGCGCGAGGCGGAGGGACTGGCCGAAGGTGTGCTGGTCGTTCGTGCCGAGATCGACTACTTGCGGCCGATGGTGTTTCGTCAGGCGCCTTACCCAATAGAGATGTGGGTGTCGAAGGTCGGCGGTGCGTCGTTCACCGTTGCCTACCAGATCGCCGACGACGACGGAGCCGGCAATCGAACGGTGTACGGTCGCGCGTCGACCGTGCTGGCCCCGGTCGCCATGCCGAGCGGGCGGCCGCGTCGGCTGAGCGCCGTGGAACGCGAGGTACTGCAACGTTTCCTCGAGTGAGCGGGCCCTCCGCCTAGCCGAGCGTTCGCGATGCGGCCGAGGGGCCGGGCGTCTCTTCGTCGAAGCTGTTGACCAAGAAGTGCGCTGCCCGTTCGACGTACTCCCAGAAGGTGTCGACGTGCTTCGGCGCCATACCGGACTCGTCGAGCGCCGTCCGCATGTGGCTGAGCCAGTGATCCCGGGCCGTCGGGGTCACGGCGAAGGGGGCGTGTCGCATGCCGAGCCGGGGGTGGCCACGGGTGTCGGAGTACGTCGTCGGGCCCCCCCAGTACTGCTCGAGGAACATTCGGAAGCGCTCCTCGGCGGGGCCAAGGTCCTCCTCCGGGTAGATCTGACGCAGGACGGGGTCAGCCGCTACGCCGGCGTAGAAGCGCGACACGATTCGCACGAATGTCGGGTGCCCGCCTACCGCGTCGTAGAAGGTCTGCTGCTGCGAGGTCGTCACTTGTGGATTGTCTCAACCCCCACAAGCGCGGTCGCGGGCGGCTACCAGTGGCCAGGCATGATGGGACACTGCACACCCGCCAACCAGGAGGACCCATGGCCGCAACAACTCGCAGCGCCAACGCACATTGGGAAGGCTCGTTGATGGAGGGCGCAGGAAACGTCACCCTCGAGTCGTCTCACACCGGCACGTTCGACGTCACCTGGGCGTCTCGCGCCGAGTCACCAGACGGCCGCACCAGCCCGGAGGAGCTCATTGCCGCGGCTCACTCCACCTGCTTCAGCATGTCGTTGTCGCACGGTCTCGCCGGTGCCGGGACGCCGCCGCAGGAGGTCGACACCTCGGCCGATGTCGACTTCGTGCCGGGGACCGGGATCACCGAGATCCGGCTCACTGTCCGGGCCAGGGTCGAGGGACTCAGCAACGACGAGTTCGTCGCCGCGGCCGAAGACGCGAAGAAGAACTGCCCGGTGTCGCAGGCACTGAGCGCGACGACGATCACACTGGACGCCGCGCTCACCCAGTAGGGTCCGGAGCAACCCTCAGCTGGTCGGTGGGTCGTCAGGGGTGGACTGGCGGCCCATCGCCCTGTTCTGCGCCTCAACTCCGGGCGCCTCGTCGCCGGGTGCCTCGTTGTGCGGGTCCTGGCGGTTCCACACGACACGCTGCTGCAGCGGGATCTCGATGCCCTCGGCGTCGAAACGCTGTTTGATGCGCTCACGCATCTCGCGGGCGACCCCCCATTGCTCCAACGGGGCGGTCTTGAGGACGACCCGAACCACCACCCCGTCGGGGTCCCACCGCTCGACCCCCCAGACCTCCGGTTCCTCCAGGATGTCTGGGCGGAACTCGGCGTCCTCCCATACGTCGTGGGCCACCTCTGTCAGTACCGAGCGCACCCGATCGAGGTCCTCGGAGTACGCCACCGGGATGTCGAGGACAGTACGGGCCCAGTTCTGGCTCATGTTGCCGACGGCGAGGATCTCGCCGTTGCGGACATACCAGACCGTGCCGTTGATGTCGCGCAGCTGGGTGACGCGCAGTCCGACGGCTTCGATCGTGCCGGTCGCAGGCCCGACGTTGACGACGTCGCCGACACCGTACTGGTCCTCGAGGATCATGAAAATCCCACTCAGGAAGTCCTTCACCAGGCTCTGGGCGCCGAAGCCGACGGCCACCCCCAAGATGCCGGCGCTCGCGATCAGCGGTGCGATGTTGTAGCCGAGCTCCGCCACCACCATGAACAGCACGACCGATGCGATGACACCGGTCGAGATGCTCTTGAGCAGGCTGCCCATGGTGTCCGCGCGTAGCTGGCGACGCTGAACGACCGCCGTGCTGCGCTCCAGGAACGCCTGAGGGACCTTGCCTCGCGTGAGCACACCCGGCAGCGCTCCGACAGCGGCCCGTGCGGTGAGGCGGCTGATGATGCGGTGCAGCAGCCCGCGGACGACGACTCCGATGAGCAGCAGCAGCAGGATCGCGGCCGGTTTGGCGATGAGCCAGTTCGATGCTTTCCCGAGCCATTCGTTGTCTGTCGTCCTCAACACGAGGGCGCACAGATCGTCGCCGGGGGAACACGGGGAGGTGTCAGCCACGAAGTTCCTTGCCAGTCGAGGGTTCGCCGTTGCACCCATGACGGTACACAGGTGTCGCGGGCAGTAATCTGGCCCCGTGAACCTCGCCGACCCCCCGACGACCTGGGTGGACCCTGCCCCGATCTCCACGTTGCACGCTCTGCTGTTCTTTGGGGGTCTCCCGCTGCTCATCATTGCCGTGATCACCCTGCTCGTGATGGCACCGTCGCTGGCCAAGGGTTCGCGCTACCACCTCGGTCAGGACTGGGAAGCCGAGCCGCACTGGTTCGGGGGGCCCGGGATCGAGGCCGCCGACGTGGAGAGGCGGGCGATCACGTCCCAGCCGACGAACGAGCCTGAGAGCACGGGTGGCGCCAGTGGCCGCTGGTGACGCGTTCACCGAGCTGCAGCGCCGGGAGATCGACAAGGCCATCGATGACGCTGAGCGTGTCTCGGGCTACCAGTTCTCCGTGTATGTCGGCGGGGTCGACGGTGACGCGCGTCAGCGCGCCAACGCTCTGCACCAGCAACTGGCCCGCCCCGCCGACAGCATCCTGGTCCAGGTAGACCCGAACAGTCGCACTATCGAGGTTGTGACGGGCTCGCGGGCCAGCACTTCGCTCGACAGTCGGCAGGCCGGCCTGGCGGTGCTGACCATGCAGTCGGCGTTCTCGACCGGCGACCTGACGCGCGGCGTGGTCGAGGGCCTGCATCAGCTTGCCGCGCTCGCCCGCCGCGAGGCCCCGCTGCACACCGACACCCCCTGACGCCCGCTCCGCCGATTGGCGGCGGTCGGCGGTCGGCGGTCGTCAGCCTTGGGCGTCGCGGCGCTGCGCCTCGAGCGCTCGCGCCACGTCGTCGCGGCCTTCACCCACCAGCCGGCGAGCTGCTGGGTTGGCGCTCGAGGACGCTAGCCACGCATCGGTAGTGTCGAGGGTCTGCTGGGTGGCGACCTCGCGAGGAAACATGTAGCTCAGCACCGTGGATGCATGGTGCACGCCGCGGGAGTCCCAGATCGTCTCGGCGGTCTCGAGGTAGCGGTCGATGTACGGCGTCAGCACGTCTTGCTGACCGGGTTGATTGAAGTTGAGGGCGATGCTGCGCATCGTCTCGTTGGCGATGTCGTCGCGATCGACAGCCGCAGACCAGGCACGTTGCTTCGCCTCTGCCGTGGGCATCGACGCTCGCGCGGAGGCTGCATGCTCCTGGCCGGAGATCGTGTTGTCACGGTCGAGCTCCTTGTCCACCGCCTCGTTGTCGGCACGGCCCTCTCGGGCCAGACCACTCAACAGCAGCCAGCGCAGATCGGTGTCCACCACCAGCCCGTCGAGCGATGTCGAGCCGTCCAGCAGCCCGGCGAGCAGGTCGAGCGAGGACGGACTGTGCGCCGCCTGAGCGAGCCCGCGGGTGAAGGCCAGTTGCTCGTCGCTGCCCGGGGCTGCCACGTGGAGCAACTCCATCAAGCCGGACTCCCAGCGCGCGCGCACTGCCGCGCGGTTCTCCGGAGCGGTGTACTGCGAGGCCGCCTGGCCGGCCCGGGCTACCAGGGAGCGGACCGCGAAGTGGTCGGTCTCCAGGGGAAGTCCGCGCAAGACCAAGTCGACCCAGTCGGACGCCCGCATCTCGGCATCGCGGGTCATGTCCCAGGCTGCACCCCACGACAGCGCCCGCGGCAGCGAGTCGGCGAACTTGTCGATGTGGTCCACCAGGGTTGCGAGCGAACGGTCGTCGAGGCGCACCTTGGCGTAGGTCAGGTCACCGTCATTGAGCAAGACCAGGTCGGGTTGCTTGACCCCGACGAGCTCGGGCACCTCGGTGTCTTCGTCCGCCACATCGATCTCGGTGACGGACTCTCGGACCAGGCCGGCGTCGGTCAGACGGTACAGACCGATGGCGAGCCGGTGCCGGCGCAGCGTCGGGAACTCGGGATGAGCCGTCTGGCGGACCACGAACGACGTGAACGCGCCGCTGTCGTCCACCTCGAACACCGTCCGGACCGTGTTGACGCCCGACGTCTGAAGCCATTCCTTGGCCCACGAGCCGAGCTCGCGACCAGACGACTCCTCGAGCGCCACGAGCAGATCGGTGAGCTCGCTGTTGCCGAAGGCATGGCGGGCGAAGTAGGTGCGGAGCCCGGCAAGGAACTCATCCTGGCCGACCCATGCGACCAGCTGCCGCAGGGCGGAAGCCCCCTTGGCGTAGGTGATGCCGTCGAAGTTCACCTCGACCGCGTCGAGGTCGTAGTTGTCTGCCGCGATCGGGTGAGTCGAGGGCAGCTGGTCCTGACGGTAGGCCCAGGTCTTGCGTGCGTTGCAGAAGTTGGTCCACGCGTCGTCGTACTGGGTCGCGTCGGTGCAGGCTTGGTGTGACGCCCACTCGGCGAACGACTCGTTCAGCCACAGATCGTCCCACCACTTCATCGTGACGAGGTCGCCGAACCACATGTGCGCCATCTCGTGCAGCACCGTGTTGGCCCGGCCCTGGTACGCCGCCCGGGTCTGGCGACTGCGGTAGATGTACTCGTCGCGAAACGTCACACAGCCGGCGTTCTCCATCGCACCCATGTTGTACTCCGGCACGAAGAGCTGGTCGTACTTGCCGAACGGGTACGCCATGTCGAAGGCGTTCTCGAAGTACCAGAAGCCCTGCTTGGTGACCTCGAAGATGTCGTCCTGGTCGAGGTGCGGCAGCAACGACTCACGAACGAAGATGCCGAGCGGGATCTCGCCTCGTTCCCCGTGATAGGTGTCGCGGACCACGGCGTACTCACCGGCGACGAGTGCGGTGATGTACGTCGATATCGGCGGCGTCGGCGCGAAGTGCCACACCGACGTGCCCGACCCCAGGGCTTCAGGCTCCGGTGTCGGGGAGTTCGAGACGACCTGCCAGTGCGAAGGTGCGGTCACATGGAACGTGAAGCGGCCCTTGAGGTCGGGCTGCTCGAAGGTGGTGTAGACACGGCGCGCGTCCGGGACCTCGAACTGCGTGTAAAGGTAGACGAGCTTGTCGGCCGGGTCGACGAAACGGTGCAGGCCCTCGCCGGTGTGGCTGTAGGGACAGACTGCGACAACGCGCAGCTCGTTGTCGGCCTGCAGGTCGGTCAGCTCGATCCGGCTGTCGGCGTACGCCGAGGGGTCGATCGAGCGGCCGTTCAGGGTGATCTCGCGGATCGTGGCGTCGACGAGGTCAGCGAAGGAGGTGGCGCCTGGCTCTTTGCAGGAGAATTGGATGACCGTGGTCGACTCGAAGGTCGTGTCTGAGGCAGTCAGGTCGAGGCCGATGTCGTAGCCGTCGACATCGAGCAGGCGCGCGCGTTTCGCTGCTTCGTCACGGGTCAGGTTGGTTCCGGGCATACCTATGATCCTGTCACGCGGCAGCGGGGAATGTTGCGGCGCGCTCGTGACTTGTCAAGGAGTTGAACAGGGGAGCATTCGATCCCCCGCGCATCCCGAGGAGCTGTATGACTGCCGTCGCACCCGCCACCGCTGACTTTTGGTTCGACCCGCTTTGCCCGTGGGCGTGGATCGCCTCGCGGTGGATGAAGGAGGTCGAGCAGGTGCGCGACGTCACGACCGACTTCCACGTCATGAGCCTGGCCTACCTCAACGCCGACAAGGACGACATCGACGACGACTACCGCGAATTCCTCAAGGATGCGTGGGGTCCGGTTCGCGTCTGCATCGCGGCTGCTGAACAGCACGGTGCCGAGGTGCTCGACAGGCTCTACACCGAACTCGGCACCCGCTTTCACAACCAGGCCCGCGATAAGTCCCGCGGGACGATCGAGGAGGCGCTCGTCGCGGCCGGACTGCCGAGCGAGCTCGCGGACGCGATGGACGACGGCTCCTACGACGAGGCGATCAAGAAGTCGCACCACGCGGGCATGGACCAAGTGGGGATGGAGGTCGGTACGCCGGTCATCTCGGTGGAGGGTGTCGCGTTCTTCGGACCCGTCGTCACACCGATTCCACGCGGTGACGAGGCGGGTCGAATGTGGGACGGCGTCCAGTTGGTCGCGGGCGTCGACGGCTTCTACGAGCTGAAGCGCACCCGGACCGTCGATCCGAGCTTCGACTGATCCACCCGCAGCCGCAACCAGCGGTGGACTGGCCTCGGTCGGTCCCGGCCTGACAAGATCACGCCATGCGCGTTCACCTGGCGTCTGACCACGCAGGACTGGAGCTCAAGGAGCAGCTGGTTTCGTGGCTTCGCGCCCGGGGACATGATCTGGTCGACCACGGCTCGTTCGTCTATGACGACCTGGACGACTACCCCGCGTTCTGCCTGCGCGCCGCCGAGGCTGTGGTGGACGATCTCGGCAGTGTCGGTGTGGTGATCGGCGGTTCTGGCAACGGCGAGCAGATCGCCGCAAACAAGGTGAAAGGGGTGCGGGCCGTGCTCGCCTGGTCCGTCGAGACCGCCGAGCTGGGGCGCCTGCACAACAATGCCAACGTGGTGTCCTTGGGAGCCCGGATGCATCCGGTCGCCGACGCCCTCTCGTTCGTCGAGGTCTTCTTGTCGACGGACTTCACCGGCGAGGATCGCCACCAGCGCCGAATCTCGATGCTGTCCGACTACGAGCAGACCGGCCAGCTGCCCACCTTGCCGCCTTCAGCCGCTGGCGGTCGCCCAGCAGACGACGGCTGATGCCCGAAGGACACACGCTGTTCCGGCTCGCCGCTGCCCTGAACGCTGTCTTTGCCGGTCGTCCGGTTGAGGTGACGAGCCCGCAGGGCCGGTTCAGCAACAGTGCCGCGACCGTCGACGGGCAGGTGGTCGATCTCGCGGAGTCTGCCGGCAAGCACCTGTTCGTCCGCTTCGAGTCCGGCCCGATCATCCATGTGCACCTGGGCCTGATCGGCGTGTTCACCATCGGTGACGGCGACCCGCCTGAGCCCGTGGGGGCCGTCCGGTTGCGGATCGTTAGTGCTGCGGCGTACGCCGACCTGCGCGGCGCGACCACATGCGAGCTGATCGACGAGGACAAGATGACGACGATCCTCGGCAGCCTCGGACCCGATCCCCTGCGTCTCGATGCGGACCCCGACAAGGCTTTTGCTCGTATCCACACGAGCAAGAAGGCGATCGGCGCCCTGCTGATGGATCAGACTGTGCTGTCGGGAGTGGGAAACGTCTACCGAGCCGAGTCGCTGTTCCGAGCCAGGCTGCACCCGCTCACCCCCGGCGCCAAGGTGTCGCGGCGCCGCTGGGACGCGATATGGGCGGACCTGGTCGACCTGATGGAATACGGGGTCCAGACCGGGCGCATCGACACGGTCCGCCCCGAGCACGAGCCCGAGGTGATGGGTCGCGCAGCACGGGTCGATGACCACGGCGGAGAGGTCTACGTCTACCGGCGCGGCGGACAGCCGTGCCACGTCTGCTCTTCAGTGGTGCGGACCCGGGTGCTGGAGGGACGCAACCTGTTCTGGTGCCCGGTGTGTCAGCGCCGTCGATGAGAACGAACGTCGGAGCGCCTTGATGAAACTCGCCAGCCGCCGCAGTGTCAGGTCAGGTCAAGCAGAGCTCGTTGCCCTCGGGGTCGGTGATCGTGACCCACGAGTGCGGGCCCTGCTGCCCACGGTGCAGGAACGTCGCGCCTGCGTTGGTGAGCCGCTGTAGCTCGGCCTCGACGTCGTCTGCTCCGACCCGGACGTCGAGATGGACGCGGTTCTTCACCGTCTTGCCCTCCGGAACCAGCTGGAACAGCAGCCGCCCACCAGGGCCCGCCGCCGCGTCGGGATGCCGGATCGCGGCACCCTCCTTCCACACGAGCACGCCGTGGTGGGTGGTGGTGTCGTCGTCACTGGCGAAGCCTTGGGCGATCATGCTGCGGATGAAGTCCTCGTCGGACGGCTCGACCTGCCACCCGAGGGCGTCCGCCCACCAGTCGGCAAGGACGTGCGGGTGTGCGGCGTCGAAGGTCACTTGGAAGTTGTATGCCATGCCAGCACGTTAGTGGCTGTCTCGGACATTCTCAGTGCGCGAGGGCGCCCATCGGGTCCCAGGCGGGCAGCACGATCGGCTCCTGCTCTAGCGCCTGCTGCAGCTCGGCGGGCAACGCGGACCGGCGTACGGCGATCTCGAAGACGTGCTCGCCGAACCAGTTGTCGTTCATGGTCCAGAAGCCCTTGTCGGCCTTCTCGTCGCCCCAGCTGTTCTCGACCCGCCACCGCCGCGGAGTCTCACTCCCGTCCGAGCCCACCACGTCAACGCCGGTGAACAGCATCGCGTGGGTCATCAGAGTGTCGTGGTGGAGGAGGCGGTCGGCCTTGTCCATGTTCAGCTTGGCGTCGTAGACGCCGTCGTAGTCGTAGAGATGCTCGTCCCAGTAGCCGCGCTCCATGTTGGCCATCTTGCCGGTGTCGCACCCGAACCAGACCGGCTCGCCGCCGACAAGCGTCGCCATGGTGAGCTCACGCATCAAGGAGATGTCGACGTTGAGGTAGACCACAGGTGGCGCGTCGACGACATTGCCGAGGTGCTCGACTGTGTAGGTGCGGCCCACTTCGCTTGTGGCTCGGGGGTCGTGCACGACGCAGATGTAGTCGGTCAGCTCGAGACCGGCGTACTTCGGCGCGAACTCCTGTGGCGTCGTCTCGTCGTCGCGGTGGAAGCTTTTGTCCTTGTCCTGCCACTGCCACTGCACGGTTGAGGGAGGAGCACCGAGGTGAATGGCGAGGATGCGGTGCACGACCTCGAGCGACTCGACCTTCTTCGCCCTCAGCTGGTCGGCCGATACTCCGGTCGCTGCCGCGGCGCGCAGGTCACGGGCCGTACGCCGGAGCAACTGCGCGACGGAACGGTTCATGCCCGCCGTCTTCGACGATGAGTGCGTCTCAGGCATCGCGGACTTCGGGACGAGTCCGTGCTTGGCGACTAGGGCGACGAACATGTTCCACTGGCCGCCGTCGTCGATGGGGTTCTCGAGCAGGTGGGCCACCGTTCGGTCGTCGACGTCGCGGTCGGCGGTCTCGATGACAGCCTCGAGCCAGAAGTTGGCCTTTTCGAGCTTGTCCCAGAACAACAAGTAGTTCTGGGAGAACTCGAAGTCCTTGGCACCCATCGACTTGGCGGCACTTGCGCGCAAGAGATTGAGGCCCGCGAAGAGCCAGCAGCGTCCACTCTGCTTCTGGTTGGTTACCTCCCAGTCGTCGAGATGGTGCGACATCGACGTGGCGATGGAGGTGACCACCGAGCGGTCCAGGGCGACGTCTTCGACGCTGGTGTTGGTGACAGCGTTCTGCGCCAGCCGGTACGCCGGGTTCGCCTCGAACTGCTTCGTGAAGCGTTCGACGTCGTCGCTGCCGAGGGATTGGCGCGGGGAGTCGTGCGACATGGGAGCCTTCCTGACGACGTAGGATGCGACCCGAGCCTATGCTGGTTTCGCCGTCGGTTGAAGGGGCGAGCGCCGTCAGCGGGCAGGCTCCCCGCTTGCGATATGGAAATGAAGGTGTTTGGAGTCTTGGTACGCACCAAGATTCGTGACCACCGTCGCCGAACCATGATCTCGCTCGACTGCGGCGGCCACCTCCCTGATGACGCCGAGCAGTTCCCGGATCAGCGGCTCATCTGTGGCTGCCAGGGTGGTTAGCGACGCGACATGACGCTTCGGAACCACGACGATGTGCACCGGCCAGTACGGACGGGTGTGGTGGTAGGCGAACACGGCATCCCCGTCGTGCACCAGGTCCAGCGCACCGATGTTCGGCAGCGCAACAGCGCAATAGAAGTCCGTCCCGGCGTAAGGATCGTCAAGAGAGGTCATCTGGGAGGCTCCGTGGTCAGCTGACCTCGAAGCGCTTCTCGGCGTGCTGCTCGACTGCGCACGCGATTCGTCCGATGTAACACCGC
>JACCVZ010000058.1 GCA_013697905.1 Nocardioidaceae bacterium | reverse complement strand
GCATCCCGAAGGACCCCGAGTCCTAGCATCGGACCATGTCAGGTCGCCGGCGTCTCCCGCGCAGCAAGCGGATCGTGGTCGCTGTCGGGCTTATCGCCGCCACTGGCGTGATTGTGGTCGTCTTGGTACTCACCGACGTCGCGGTGGGCGTAGCCGCAGTGGGTGCCGTGGTTGCCGGAGGAGTCTCGCTGCGCGTCATCTACACGGAGGTGACCCACGCGCGCCGGCTGGCGGCGCGCGGGCGGGCCGAGCAGTCACGTGAGTTCGGAGCCGCTTTGACCAAGGTGTATCGCGAGCACCGGGCCTTCAGCGAAGTCATGTCCTCCAGGCTCGCTCAGCACCACCGCACGGTTCAGCACCGCGACGCGACCATCACTCGGCTGCGCGGCACGCTCCGGTTGGCCGAGCGTCAGCTGGGTGAGCTCGACGAGTGTGCCCAGCGTGAGTCAGGCCGGGCCCAGGAGGCTGAGGAGCGGCTGTCCGCCTTGCTCGACGAGGTGCTGACACAGCCGCCGTTGCGCGCGGTGCAACGCGCGGTGGAAGACGATGCGAGCGGGCTGCCGACCGTTGTCGACCTGTTCGCGTGGGAGGAGCGCGTCACGCAGGCTGTAGAGGCGAGCCAGCAGGACAGCACCGACTCCAGGCTCCAGGCCTGACCGCGACGACTCGGAGGGGGCCCTAGAAGTCGTAGCCGAACTCGTCGATGTCGGGGGCGTACAGCTCGGCCACCCGGTCGCGCGTCATCGGCGTGTAGAAGTCCCGGTAGGTACCAGCGTGACTGCTGGCGTTCTTGCGAGGGACTTCCTTTGACGGTGGCAACCCGAGATGTACCAGGATCGCCGCGATGTCGTCGGTCAGCGTCTCCGTGCGCCCGATGTAGTCCGCCTTGCGCTGTGGAGTCTGCAGGCGGGACAACTGGGCCTCGCCGAGTCGGGGAATCTCGGCCGGACCCTTCATGATGAAGTGCTCGAAGTCGGGGTAGGTCGAGACGGTGCGCCACACCGGATATTTCTGGATCCGCTTGACGGCACCCTTCTCGCCTTGGGCCGCCCGGGTGACACCATCGTGGATCATCGACCACCACGAGACCATCCGCGCCCACGGGTTGCGGACGACGCCGAAGATCCAGTAGTCGTTCAGCGCAGGCTCCTGTTCCAGGATCTGGGAGAGCGTCAGATGCCGCTTGGGCCGGTCGCCGCGGATGTCGGGCACCGCGCCGTCCAGCACTGTCTCCATCGTCACTCCACCGGTCTTTTGGTTGTGAACGTAGACGAACCGGTAGCTGTCGGAAACCCGCATGGCGGGACTCTATCGTGCGACCGGGAGCGCACGACGATCACCGACGGTGAGTCGCTCCGCTCACCTGCACCAGCCATTGCGACCACAGATCCGGCCTGGGGCGAGGGTTCGTCCAGCGCAGACGCCGATATGACAGAGTGCTCGCATGACTGTGCCTCCCGCAGCCGGGGACCACCCGAGGTCACTTCTCGTGGTCGGCGGCTCCGGTCGCAGTGGTACGAGCCTCTTCGCAGGTCTTGCCTATCGACTTGGTTACCACATCCCGCAGCCTGAGCTGAAGGCGAACGACACCAATCCGCGTGGCTTTGGTGAGCCGCGCTGGGCGATCGCGTTCCACAAGGACCTGTTGCGGTCTGTCGATGTCACCCATGACGACGGTCGCCCACAGGCGTGGGTCGACGTGGCGCGGGTGAACGATCGCAAGGCTGCCCACGACAAGCTGACCGGCTGGCTCAGCGAGCAGTTCGACCTCAGCGCCCGGGTCGTGGTGAAGGACCCGCGGCTGGCATGGTTCGTCGGGCTGTACGCCGGCGCCGCCAAAGAGCTGTCCGCCGACTTCGGCGTCGTCACGATGCTGCGGCATCCTGCCGAGACTGTACGAAGCAAGGAGCTGGCCTACGGCGGCCGGATCGAGAGCACGACCAGGATGGCCGGCTGGCTCAACATGATGCTGCACGTCGAGGAGCAGACCCGGGGAATGGCCCGGGCCGTGGTTCGCTACGACGACCTGCTCACCCGCTGGAGACCGACTTTGGCCGCCGTCGAGCAGGCGCTAGCGATCAACCTCGTGTCCGGCCGCGATGACGAGGAGCTCGCGGCTACGGATGCCCTCGTCGATCCTCAGCTGCGACGCACCGAGCTCAGCTGGGACGGGCTCATCCTCCCTGAACCGCTGCGTGAGCTCGCCGAGCGCAGTTTCGATGCGTTGGAGGCGATCGCCGTGTCCGTCGACGGCGCTGCCAACCAGGCCCCCGAGGTCGAGCTCGACGAGCTGCGGGTGTCGTACGCCGACCTGTACGGCGACGCTGAGGCCATGGTGCGGTCGAGCCTCAACGCCGCCCGCGCCAAGGAGCGCCGGCGAGTGACGAAAGAGAGCAGGAACCAGCAGCGGAAAGCGCGGGTGGCGCGACGGGAGGCACCCACCCGCCAACCGGCTGCGCCGGCTGGCGCCGACGCCCCGGTGACCCGTTCGGCGCGCCGGGTCGCTGACGGTCTGAGGGCCCGCACTTCGCGCTTGCTTTCAAGGCGCACATGACTGCGGCAGGCGGCACCAACGTCGCGGTGATCTTGGCGGGAGGTGTGGGCACCAGGCTGGGCCTCGACATTCCCAA
>JACCVZ010000049.1 GCA_013697905.1 Nocardioidaceae bacterium | reverse complement strand
CAAAAGCACCGATTGGACACCGACGAAGGCTCGGACACGCCGCCCACCGGGGAAGCCGAGCTCCGCGCACCGTAGACGAACGGAACTCCCGCCATTTGACCTCGACGCGGGCCATGAGCCAGATGCTGCCTTGGGCTATGCGCCACCGCCAGAGGCCGTGTCCTTGAGGCATCTGCGGAGATCCGTGTCGTCATTCCGCCGCCAAAGTCCGAGTTGAAGACCAAGTCCGCCCACAGCTCGAAGGCTCCATGCGGGCTCCCAGAGACGGGCCAATCGAGCACATCGGACGAAACCTCTTGCGGACTGGGTGCGGACTGAGGGGACCTACACCCCGTCTGAGCTACGCAACGCGCCAATTCACACGTTGAATCGGAACTCGACGACGTCACCGTCGGCCATCACGTAGTCCTTGCCCTCGATGCGCACCTTGCCGGCGGCCTTGGCGGCGCTCATCGAACCGGCCGCGACAACGTCGTCGTACGACACGATCTCGGCCTTGATGAAGCCGCGCTGGAAGTCGGTGTGGATGACGCCTGCCGCCTCGGGCGCTGTCGCGCCGCGGGTGATCGTCCAGGCGCGCGACTCCTTCGGCCCGGCCGTGAGGTAGGTCTGCAGGCCGAGCGTCTCGAACCCCACTCGGGCCAGTGTCTCGAGGCCCGGCTCGTCGACGCCCATCTCGGCCAGCATGGCGCGGGACTCCGCTTCGTCGTCGAGCTCGACCAGCTCGGCCTCGAACTTCGCGTCGAGGAAGATCGCCTCCGACGGCGCGACCAGATCGCGCATCTGCTGCAGGAGGTCGTCGTCGGCGAGCTCGTCGGCGTCGCAGTTGAAGACGTAGAGGTAGGGCTTGGCGGTCATCAAACTCAGCTCGCGCAGCTGCGACGTGTCGATCTGGGTTGCGGTGATCGGCGTACCGGCCTCGAGTGCCTCCTTGGCCTGGCGTACGGCGTCGAGCGTGGCGGCGTTCTCCTTCTTCAGCCGCGCCTCCTTCTCCAGCCGCGGAAGCGCGTTCTCCACGGTCTGCAGGTCGGCCAGGATCAGCTCGGTCTGGATGGTCGAGATGTCGTCGGCGGGCGACACCACGCCGTCGACGTGAGTGACGTCGTCATCCCTGAACACCCGCGTCACCTGACAGATCGCCGCCGCTTCACGGATGTGCGACAGGAACCGGTTGCCGAGCCCCTCCCCCTCAGAGGCGCCGCGCACGATGCCAGCGATGTCGACGAACTGCACGGTCGCCGGCAGCATCTTGGCCGAGCCGAAGATCTCCGCGAGCACTGGGAGCCGACCGTCGGGTACGCCGACCACACCGATGTTGGGCTCGATGGTGGCGAACGGGTAGTTCGCCGCGAGCACGTCGTTCTTGGTGAGGGCGTTGAAGAGAGTGGACTTGCCCGCATTGGGGAGCCCAACGATTCCGATGGTGAGTGCCACGGGCGACAAGGCTACGGCGAAGCGCACCGTCCCCGAAATCGACCAAGACCGCACGGTAGCGTGAGCGCGCTGCAGTGCGCTTGCGGACGCCGCCGGTCCGCAACAGGCCGACCACAAGAGAGGACCACATGATCGGGATGGTGCTGGCGGCCGGAGCAGGCAGGAGGCTCCGTCCCTACACCGACTCGCTGCCTAAGGCGCTGGTCCCGGTTGACGGCGACACCACGATCCTCGACATAACCTTGTCCAACTTCGCCGCGGTCGGCCTGCGGGACGTGGTTGTCGTCGTCGGGTACGCCGCCGAAGCGGTCCAGCAGCGTCAGCAGCGCCTCGAAGCGCGCCACGGCGTCAGCCTCACCCTCGTACACAACGACAAGGCCGAGATCTGGAACAACGCCTACTCGCTCTGGCTTGCACGCGCGCACTTCCGCCATGGTGTGCTCATGGTCAACGGCGACACAGTCCACCCGGTGTCGGTCGAGAACTCCCTGCTCGCCGCCCGCGGTCCCGCCATCCTGCTCGCTCTCGACACCGACAAGCCGCTTGCCGACGAGGAGATGAAGGTCCAGGTTGACGGGGACGCCAGGCTCACCCGCATCACCAAGCTGATGGACCCCGCGACGGCCTACGGCGAGTACATCGGCGCCAACGTGATCGAGGCCGCGGCCGCCGACGAGCTGGCCGACTGCCTGGAGGCGACATTCGAGCGTGACCCGGACCTGTACTACGAAGACGGGTTCCAGGAACTCGTCGACCGTGGTGGCGTCGTCGGCACCGCGCCGATCGGTGAGAAGGTGCCGTGGGTCGAGGTCGATAACCACGCCGACCTCGCCAAGGCACGGGAGATCGCATGCCGCTACTAGCCCGCATGCTCGCGAGCCCACTCTTCGTCGACATCCGGCCGGGAGCCGTCGACGACCTTGCCGAGCTGTTCACGGAACGGCGCATCTCCGCCAACGGCAGGGTTCTCGTCGCGGTCGGCCCCGGCCTGGGACAGCAGATCTGGGACCGGGTCAGCGGCGCTCTCGACCAGGCCGACGTCTTCACGGTCGCCGGCGCCAGCCTCGCCGTCGCCGGTGAGCTCCAGTCCGCGCTGCACGAGCGCTCGTACGACGCCGTGGTCGGCATCGGAGGTGGTCGCACCCTCGACGTCGCCAAGTACGCCGCCACCCGTGCCGCCGTACCGATGGTCGCGGTCGCCACCAACCTCGCTCACGACGGCATCTGCTCCCCCGTCGCCTCGCTCGAGCATCCCGGAGGCAAGGGGTCGTTCGGCGTCTCGATGCCGCTGGCGGTGGTGGTCGACCTGGACTACGTCCGCGCGGCGCCGGCCCGGATGGTCCGCTCTGGAGTCGGCGACGCCGTGAGCAACCTGTCCGCGATCGAGGACTGGCAGCTGGCCCACCGCGAACGCGGTGAAGTCGTCGACGGCCTTGCGGTGACGTTCGCGCGCACCGCCGCGGAAGCCATCTTGCACCGCAACGATGGCATCGCCGACGAGGACTTCCTGACAGCGCTCGCCGAGGCACTCGTGCTGTCCGGGATGGCGATGTCGGTGGCGGGCACGTCACGGCCGTGCAGCGGCGCCTGCCATGAGTTCCTCCATGCCGTCGATTCCCTGTTCCCCGGCACGGCAAACCACGGGGAGCTTGCCGGCGTCGGCGCTCTCTTCGCCTACCACCTACGTGGCAACGCGACCCGGTTCGACCAGATCGCCGGCTGCCTTCGGCGCCACGACCTCCCGTTGTCCCCCGACGACCTCGGCCTTACCGTCGACCAGTTCACCGCGGCGGTCCAGCATGCCCCCGAGACACGCCCCGACCGCTACACGATCCTCGAGCACCTCGCCTTGGACCAGGACGGAATCCGCAAGGCTGTTTCCACGTACTCCGACCTCACCGCCTGAGGGCGCCGCCGGACCGCTCCCTTGGGCCCGCTGCGTCCGTTTGCGAGTGTCATGCGGCCCTGCGCAGCGCCGGATCGGTTCGCCGCCTGCGGTCTGGGGCCACAGTGGGTGGGACTACCACACTCACGCTGGGGGGACCATGTCGGGCAGCCTGCTCGCCCGGGGCGAGCTCCAGAACTTCGGCACGTCCCACCTCGGGGCGCTGGGGCCCCGTGGCCCCCTCTACATCGTGCTCGAGATCGCTATCGTGGTGGGCGTCTGGGCGCTGATGACGTGGCCCTGGGTGGCATTTCGCGGCCGCCGGCAGCCCGGTCCGAGGAACCTGGAGAGTCTCGGCGGCGTCCGACATGCATGACAGGCCGACGGCGACTTCTTGTCCTCACCGCGACGCTGCTGCTCACCGGCCTGGTGGGGTGCCGCGGCACCTCTCCCGGGCCGGCCGCCGTCGAGCCGCCGACAGCGACCCTGCCGAAGGCCGACGGGACGCTGACAGGCACCCTCACCGACGTGACGCAGGTCGAGCCGTCAGGCGACGCGGGTCCGGCCTTGCTGGCAACGGTCCTCGTCGAGCCACCTGGCAAATCCGTGACCGCGATGCCGATGATCTTCGACGTCATCGACCGCACGCTGCTGTTTCGCGAGTACGCCGGTCTCGGCGACAAGACGAGGTCCGAGATCAACGTCAGTGCACTCACCACCGGCATGATCGCGCGCATCGGGTACTCCGGGCCGGTCCGGGAGAGCTATCCGGCCCAGGCCACCGCAGCCTACGTCGTACTGGAGGATCCAGGCTCCTGACCGCGTCACAGACATGACGAGATCGACGAGCCCGGCGTGCGGTCACCAGAAATGTCGGTTCGCGCTGACATAGTTCCCAGCATGAACGCAACGACCGTCGTCATCGCTGTGCTGACCCTCGTCGTCGGCGCTGCCGTCGGCTACCTGGTGGGACAACAACGCGCTCAGCGTTCCCGCGTCGACCTGCGCGACGAGCTCCGGGCCCTGTCGGCACAGGCGGTGGCCGACTCCACCCAGCAGGTGCTGACCCTGTCCTCGCGGGCGGTCAACGACTCGACCCAGCAGGTCCTCGCTCACGCCGACTCGCGGGCCACCGCAACCGAGCAGGTCGTGCGGCCGGTGCGTGAGAGCCTCGACCGGCTCAACGAGCGCATCCACCGCCTGGAGACGAGCGGCGCGTCGTGGCAGTCCCAGCTGAAGCAGCAGGTCGAGTCCGTGCACCTCAGCGGGGTCGAGCTGCGTCGGGAGACGCAGGCTCTGTCGGAGGCGTTGCGCCGTCCCCAGGTGCGCGGTAGCTGGGGAGAGATGCAGCTACGGCGCAGCCTCGAGCTGTCCGGGCTCACCGCCCACTGCACGTTCGAGGAGCAGCTGAGCAGTCCCAGCGACGACGGCGTGCTGCGACCCGACGTCGTCGTGCAGATGGCTGGCAACAAGCACATCGTCGTCGACTCGAAGGTCTCGCTCGACGCATTCCTGACGGCGACCCAAGCCGCCGACGCACCCGGCCGCGAAGCCGGACTGAACCGACACGCAAAGCAGGTACGGCAACACATCGACCAGCTGGCGGCGAAGGCCTACTGGCGGCAGTTCTCTCCTGCCCCCGAGTTCGTGGTGATGTTCCTTCCGGGTGAGGCGATCTTCGCCCAGGCGCTCGAGACAGAGCCGGGGCTGCTCGACTACGCGGCCGGCAAGAAGGTCATGCTCGCCACCCCGACGACGCTGATCGCGATGCTGAAGACCGTCGGATACGCCTGGTCGCAGGACGCGATCGCCGACAACGTCCGTGAGGTGCACACCCTCGGCCGTGAACTCTACGAGCGCATCGGCACGGTCAGCAGCTACCTCGACAAGCTGGGACGCTCTCTGACCGGCGCCGTCAAGAGTTACAACAGCACCGTGGGCTCGCTCGAGACCCGGGTGCTCGTGAGTGCGCGCAAGTTCGAAGACCTCGAGGTCGTCGAAGGCGAGCTGCTGCGGCCGGAGAGCGTCACCGAGGTGACGCGGCACCTCACCGCCCCCGAGCTGGTGACGTACGACGAACCGCAGCCGGTCATCGAAGGTATGCCTGGCAAGGAGCAGTGGCAGCGCCGCGCCGTTGGCGGGTGAGGCGGTCCGCCCGCCACCCCGTCACCCGCTCGCCGAGCCGTGGCGGGTGAGGCAGTTGTGACTGATGCGGCGTGGCGTACCGGTCGACTGCGTTGCGGGCCGTAGCGTGAGCGCGACGACCAGGTCATCGCGGAGGCGACCATGAGCACCTCGCCCGACAGGACACCGTCGTGGGACGACGAAGACTTCGAGCTACTCGGCCAAGAGCCCCTCGAGGACCGTCCTGCGACCGACGACTCCGTGTTCCAGTCCAATCTGGTGTTCCAGTCCGACGTCGTCGCCGACCCCGGTTTCGTCCACGCCCACGACGACTACCTCGACGCGGCGAGCCACCAGACCACATGGACGCAGCACGACGACGCCTTGGTGGTCCAGGAGTCGCGGCGATCGACGGAGTACACCGCGATGCCGGGGCTCCCTGGCCGTGGCGTCGTCCTCGTCACTGGTCTCGTCGCTGCGGGTTGTGCCGGTCTCGATTTCGCGCTGACCGGCCACCTCTCGATCTTCTTCGATCTGTGCTTCGTCGTGATCGGACTTGTCTGCGCCATGGCCGTCAGACGTTACGACCTCTTCACCGCCGGGGTGTTGCCGCCGCTCGTCTTCGCTGCCGTCATTGCGACGGTGGCGGTCGCGGCGCCGACTACCTTGGCCGCTGACGGCGGCCTGTCCAAGGCGTTCATGACCGGTCTTGCCGTGCACGCCGGTGCCCTCGTCGCCGGCTACGGCCTAGCTTTGCTCACTGTTGGTGGACGGATGCTGTCGACGCGTCAACGTTGACGCGGATGACCGCCACGACCAACGTCGGGGTCACGTCAAGCCAGTCCGGCGGCCCGCATGTCCTTGCGCAGCTCCGGAGGCAGCGCGAAGATCAGTGACTCCTCCGCGGTGTGAACCGCCCGGGCTGCTGGGTAGCCCCGGTCGAGGAGGAACTCAAGGACTCCCTCGACGAGATTCTCCGGGACCGACGCACCGGACGTGACCGCGACGGACTCGACAGAGTCGAGCCACTCCTCGCGGATCTCAGACGCGTCGTCGACGCGATACGACGCCCTCGCCCCGCTCTCCAGTGCAACCTCGACGAGTCGTACGGAGTTGCTGGAGTTGCCGGACCCGACGACGATAACGAGGTCGGCACCCTTCGCGATCTCCTTGACGGCCTGCTGCCGGTTCTGGGTGGCGTAGCAGATGTCGTCGGACGGCGGGTCGAGCAGATTCGGGAACTTCTCGCGGATGCGGGCGACGGTCTGCATGGTCTCATCCACGGACAGCGTCGTCTGCGACAACCAGGCCACCTTGTCCGGGTCGCGTACGGAGACGTCTGCGACGCCACCCGGGCTCTGCACCAGGGTGATGTGGTGTGGCGCCTCCCCCGCCGTGCCCTCGACCTCCTCGTGGCCCTGATGGCCGATGAGGAGAATGTCGTAGTCGTCGTCGGCGAACCGACGGGCCTCATGGTGCACCTTGGTCACCAGCGGACAAGTCGCGTCGATCGTCTTGAGACCGCGCTCCTCGGCTTGCTTGTGCACGGCGGGCGAGACCCCATGGGCGGAGAAGACGACCGTCGCGCCCTCCGGGACCTCGTCGAGCTCCTCGACGAAGAGTGCGCCGCGAGCCTCCAGGGTGTGAACGACGTGCTTGTTGTGCACGATCTGCTTGCGCACGTAGACCGGCGGGCCGTAGAGGTCGAGCGCCTTCTCGACGGTGATCACCGCCCGGTCGACGCCGGCGCAGTAACCGCGGGGGGCGGCCAGCAACACCGTACGATCGTCGGGGGCCGGCGCGTCGTGGGTCGGCGCGGACTCGTGGGCAGACATGTGTCCATCGTAGGCGGCGCCATCCGCCGGAGGCGATTTTCCCGTGCTTGAGCCCCGTCATGCTGCCGCTGGCGCTGCACCTGAGTCGACTGCCTGGTGGCATTATCAGATGCGTGACCCTGGAGACGAGTGTGGACAATCCCGCCCCCGTGCGGGTGATCGCCAACACCATGACCGGCTACGTCAACCGGCTCGGGCCTATCTGGGTCGAGGGCCAGGTCGCCCAGCTCAGCCGCCGCTCGAGCTCTGGCACGGTGTTTCTCACCCTGCGGGACCCGGTCGCCGAGGTGTCGGTGCAGGTGACGGTGGCGCGAAGCACGTTCGACGCGATGCCGACGCCGGTGACCGAGGGCGCGCGGGTCGTCGTCTTCGCGAAGTTCCAGTACTACGTCCCGCGCGGCGCCTTGTCGCTCAACGCCCGCGAGATCCGCCCGATCGGAGTAGGGGAACTGCTGGCGCGCATCGAGCAACGTCGGCAGCTGTTGGCTGCCGAAGGTCTCTTCGACCCAGCTCGCAAACGGCCGCTCCCGTTCTTGCCCAGACGTATCGGACTGATCGTGGGTCGCAACTCCGCCGCCGAGCGCGACGTCGTCGACAACGCCATCCGCCGCTGGCCCGGCGTCGAGTTTCGCCAGGAGTACGCCGTCGTCCAGGGCCACGAGGCAGCCCGACAGGTGATGGAAGCGGTCGGCGCGCTCGACAAGGACGACACCGTCGACGTGATCATCGTGGCCCGCGGTGGCGGAGCCGTCGAAGACCTGTTGCCGTTCTCGGACGAGGGACTGCTGCGGGCCGTCGCTGCCTGCCGCACACCTGTCGTGAGCGCGATCGGACACGAGTCCGACCGGCCCTTGCTCGACCTCGTCGCAGATCTGCGGGCCTCCACCCCTACCGACGCTGCTAGGCAGGTGATCCCCGACGTACGCGACGAGACGGCGAAGATCGCGGCGCTGCGCGAACGCTGTCGCTCCATCGTTGGCGCGTACGTCGACCGGGAGCGGCACGGTCTCGCCGGCGCCCGGTCGCGGCCGGTCCTGGCCGCGCCGCGCCGCCTGCTGGACCAGTTCAGCGCGTCCATCGACGAGACCCGCGACCGGGGCCGCCGCAGCCTCGACCACCGACTGAGCCGTGCCAATGACGACATCGGCCACCGGCTAGCGCGGGTGCAGACGCTGTCGCCGCTCGCCACCCTGCAACGCGGCTACACGGTCCTCCAGGGCCCGGACGGGAGCGTGGTCACCGACGCCTCCACTCTCGTTGTCGGCGACGCCGTCGAAGCGCGGCTCGCCAGGGGCCGGTTGACCGCGACCGTCACGACAGCCACCGACACTCCCGCCGACAAGGACGCCCGATGAGCGACACTCCCTCCTACGAGCAGGCCCGCGACGAGCTGATCACCATCGTCGCCAAGCTCGAGGCGGGCAACAGCACACTCGCCGAGTCGATCGAGCTGTGGGAGCGCGGTGAGGCGCTGGCCAAGATCGCCCAGCGGCACCTCGACGGCGCCCGCGCCAGGCTCGATGCCGTGGTGGACGTCGGCGACGGCCGGCCCGACCAGGACTGATGCCAGCAGGCGAGGTTACTTCTGGAGAGACTCGGCGAAGCCGAGCAGCACGTCTGCAGAGACAGTCCCCGAGACGACCGTCGTCGACTCACTGTCGCGCAGCACGAGCGCGTTGTCCTGACCGTCGGCTTCATGAAGCGCCTGCCACCGCACGCCGTCGACGTCTACCGGAGTTCCAGGCTCGGTAGCCGGGGTCACGTCGGCCAGGAACCTGCTCGCGGCTGCCGTGGACTGGTCGACCGCGGCGTACTCCTCACCGTCGACGACGAAGCCGAGGTGCCACACGTAGTCACCGTCGCGCATCCCGGCGGCAGCGCTAGTGGCGCGCCATCCCGGCGGCACCGGCTCCGGCGCGACGACCTCGAAGGGCGCCTCGGCCCTGGCCTGAGCCAGCGACGAGCGATAGTCGATCGTGGCCGCGGGGTTGGCAACGTCTCGTTGGACCAGGCGCGTGAGCAAGAACATCACAAAGATCAGCAGCAGCACCGCAACGATCGCTGCGATGAGTCCGCCGGCACTTCGCTCATACCCCCGTCTGACGCCGCTCACCAGCCCATTATCCGAGACCGGCATCGGGTCCTGGGACTCCCATGACGCTCATCTGATCGACGGTTCCAATCTTCCGCGCATGCGGAGGAGATTTGCGTGCCAAGTTCCGCAGATGCGGATATACTCAACCATGCCCACCTACCGGTACGCCGAAGCCGCGCACCTGCTTGGCGTCAGCGACGACACGATCCGCAGGTGGGTGGAGCAGGGACGGGTAATGTCCACCCGCACCGCCGAGGGTCACGCAGGGATCGAAGGACGGGCACTGGCCGCGCTTGCGCGCGAGGTGGCCGAACTGCCGGCCGACGGGGCGGCCGCCGGCTCCCACCGCGTCAGCGCACGCAACCACCTGCGCGGAATCGTGACAAAGGTCAAGCGCGACACCGTGATGGCCCAGGTCGAGCTCTGCTGCGGCCGCTACCGGATGGTCTCCCTGATGAGCCGTGAGGCAGCCGACTCGCTCGGGCTCGACCCGGGCGTCGTCGCCGTCGCCTCCATCAAGGCCACCAATGTCGTCGTCGAAGTCCCGCAGTGACCCACCGACGGCGGCTGACGAAAGGTCGCCCTGTGCTGAGCCCCAGTCATCCCCCTCCCGTACGTCGGATCGCTACCGCGGCGCTGATAGCCGGCTGCCTGCTAGCCACGCTGCCAGCGTGCGGTGGCGGCACCGAGGCGAAGTCGAAGCTCACGATCTTCGCCGCCTCGTCGCTGACGGAGTCGTTCGACCAGCTGGAGAGGGCCTACGAGAAGGAGCATCCTGGCGTCGACATCGTCATCTCCTACGGCTCCAGCACCGAGCTGGCCGACCAGATCACCCAGGGCGCCCCCGCCGATGTGATCGCGACCGCGGACGCGAACAGCATCGGCACCGTCGACGACGCGGGCCTGCTGGACGGAGCTCCCCAGCAGTTCACCAGCAACACGCTGGCCATCGTCACCCCGGCCGACAACCCGGCAGCCGTCGCGAGCATCGATGACCTGAACGACGTCGACTTCGTGACATGCGACCCGTCCGCGCCGTGCGGGGCCGCAGCCAGCAGCTTCCTCAAAAAGGCCGGCATCAGTGCCGCGCCGGTCTCGCTCGAAGCCGACGTCAAGTCCGTGTTGTCGAAGGTGACCCTGGGCGAGGCAGACGCCGGCATCGTCTACGTCACCGACTCCGTCGCGGCCGGGGAGAAGGTCACGACCGTCGCCATCCCGGCCGACCTCAACGTCGTCAACCCGTATTTCCTCGGGGTGGTCAAAGCCTCCGACGCGCCCGACCTCGCCGGTGACTGGATCGCGCTCGTGATGTCCCAGGTCGGGCACCGTGTCCTGGCAGACGCGGGCTTCGGAGTTCAGTGAGCCTGAAGCGTCTGGGCGGAGCACCGGTCGGACTCACCGTGCCGGCGCTGGTCGCCCTGACGTTCCTCATCGTGCCTGTCGTCGCGGTCGTGCTACGTGTGCCGTGGTCGACGTTCCTCTCCGACATCTCGTCCTCCGGAGCCCGGGACTCCCTGCGGTTGAGCGTGGTCACATCCCTGATCGCGGCCGGACTGTGTCTGCTCTTCGGTGTGCCGCTTGCGTGGATCCTGGCCCGCGTCGTGTTTCCCGGACGCAGCCTCGTCCGAGCGCTCGTCACACTGCCCCTGGTCCTCCCACCCGTTGTCGGGGGGGTGGCGTTACTTCTTGCCCTGGGTCGCCGTGGGCTGGTCGGGCAGTGGCTCGACCTCTGGTTCGGTCTCACCATCCCCTTCACTCAAACAGCAGTGGTGTTGGCGCAGACGTTCGTGGCGCTCCCGTTCCTCGTCATCAGCGTCGAGGGCGCGTTTCGCGCCTCGGACGAGCGGTACGACGACGCGGCCGCCACCCTGGGAGCGTCACGCTGGCACACCTTCCGGCGGGTGACATTGCCGCTGGCGCTTCCCGGCATCGTGTCCGGTGCGGTGCTGAGCTGGGCACGGGCCCTCGGCGAGTTCGGTGCAACCATCACATTCGCCGGCAACTTCCCCGGCACCACCCGCACCATGCCCATCGAGGTCTATCTCGCCCTCAACTCCGACCCCGACGCTGCGATCGCGCTGAGCATGATCCTCATCGCGGTGTCGATCGGCGTGCTGGCGTTGCTGCGCGAACGCTGGCTCACCGGGTTGTCGACATGAGCCTGGCCGCCCACTTCGCCGTACGCCGTCCGGAGCACACCACGAGGATCGACATCGATGCGGCTCCTGGTGAGGTGATCGGTCTCATCGGCCCGAACGGCGCCGGCAAGTCGACGAGCTTGCGCGCCCTCGCCGGACTGCTGCCGATCACCGCCGGCACCATCGCCTCGGACGGCATCGTCGTCTCGAGCGCCGAAACGCACGTCCCGCCGCATCAGCGCAGCATTGGGTTCGTCTTCCAGGACCACCTGCTCTTCCCGCATCTCACTGCCATCGACAACGTCGCCTTCGGGCTACGCTCACGCCGCGTCGGCAAGGCTGAGTCGCGCGCCCGAGCCGTGCACTGGCTGGGGCAGCTCGGCGTCGACCAACTTGGCTCGCGCAGACCGCGCGAGCTGTCAGGCGGCCAAGCTCAGCGGGTGGCGATCGCCCGAGCCCTCGCGGCAGGGCCGTCGATGCTGCTCCTCGACGAGCCCACGGCCGCTCTCGACGCTGCCGGTGCCATGTCGCTGCGTACGCAACTGCGCACGCACCTGCAGGAGTTCGGGGGCGTCAGCATCGTCGTCACGCACACTGCCCTCGACGCGATGGTGCTGACCGACCGGATCGTGGTCCTGGATGACGGCGTCATCGTACAAAGCGGCAGCGCAGCCGACGTCGCGGCCCGTCCGCGCACCCAGCACGTCGCTGCCCTGATGGGTCTCAACCTCGTCCGCGGACACGCCGACCGGGGGGTCATCGAGCTACCAGGCGCCGGTTTGATCTCGTCCTCCCGCGGCCTGACCGGACCAGCGTTTGCCACGTTCTTACCGGCGTCGGTGAGCCTGTATGCCGAGCGCCCCACCGGTTCCCCTCGCAACGTCTGGGAGGGTCGCGTCCTGTCCCTTGCCCCTCACGGCGACGCGGTACGCGTCCAGATCGAAGCCGCCGCTCCCCTCCTTGCCGACATCACCCCCGCCGCGATGGCCGCCCTCGAGCTGCGCCCCGGCTGTCGGGTCTGGGCTAGCGTGAAGGCCATCGAGGTGACGATTTACGCGGCCTAGGACCGGGTTGGTTACGATCAGCACGACCACCGAAGGAGGCGCCGTGACGGCGGAGCAACCTCCCGGTCCCACCGGGCACACGTTCGAGACCCCGCGCGACGCGCCGGACCGCAACTTGGCGATGGAGCTCGTCAGGGTCACCGAAGCTGCAGCGATGGTGGCCGGGCGCTGGGTCGGGCGAGGCGACAAAGAAGGCGCCGACGGAGTTGCCGTCAACGCCATGCGCGCACTCATCGGCACGGTCGGCATGGATGGCGTCGTCGTCATCGGGGAAGGGGAGAAGGACAACGCTCCCATGCTGTTCAACGGCGAGAAGGTCGGCGACGGCACCGGCCCACAAGTCGACGTAGCGGTCGACCCCATCGACGGGACCACCCTGGCTGCCAAGGGCATGAGCAACGCCGTCGCCGTGATGGCCGTCTCCCCCCGAGGCTCCATGTACGACCCCTCCGCGGTGTTCTATATGGAGAAGCTGGCGACCGGTCCAGAGGCCGCCGATGTCGTCGATATCCGGCTGCCGGTGGCAGAGAACATCCGACGTACGGCGAAGGCAAAAGGCAGCTCGAACGACGACATCACCGTCGTCATGCTCGACCGTCCCCGCCACGAACAACTCGCCGAGGAGATCCGTGCCACCGGTGCGCGCATCAAGTTCATCACCGACGGTGACGTAGCCGGCGCGATCATGGCCGCCAGACCGGATACCGGTGTCGACCTGCTGCTCGGGATCGGTGGTACACCGGAGGGGATCATCGCCGCCTGCGCGATGAAGTCGCTCGGCGGAGTGATCCAGGGGCGGCTGTGGCCCAAGGACGACGAGGAGCGACGCAAGGCGCTCGATGCCGGCCATGATCTTGGGCGGGTGCTGCTGACGGACGAGCTCGTCGCCGGCGACGACTGTTTCTTCGTGGCGACGGGCATCACTGACGGCGAGCTGTTGCGGGGAGTCCGTTACGCCCATGGGGGCGCGACGACCCATTCCCTGGTGATGCGCTCACGCAGTGGCACGATCAGGTCCATCATCAGCGAGCACCGGCTGGAGAAGCTCAGCTCGTACGCCGCAGTGGACTTCGAGCATGCCGGACCGGACACTCGCTATACTCGGCAGTAACAACCCGCAGGCATGTTCGCTCGGAGCCGGCCTTCGAGACCGGCCCGTCGAGGGGAGCCCGAGGTGTCGTCCACTGAGCACTGCAGTGAAGCGATGGCACACCTCGACACCGGGATCGACATCTGCTTCGACACGGTGGGAGATCCAAAGAACCCCCCGCTGCTGCTGGTGATGGGACTCAGCGGGCCGCTCATCTGGTGGAGCCGAAGGTTGTGCGAGATGCTGGCGTCCCGTGGCTTCTTCGTCATCCGCTACGACAACCGCGACGTGGGCAGATCAACCAAGCTACGCGGCCAGGGCGGTCGACGAGCCGACCTCATCAAGGCGTTCGCGGGCCGAACAACACCGCCGTACACGCTGAGTGACATGGTCGACGACGCGTGCGGGTTGCTGGACCACCTCGGCATCGAGCGGGCGCACGTCACGGGAGCGTCGATGGGTGGCATGATCGCCCAAACCATGGCGATCGAGCATTCCGACCGGGTGCTGTCGCTGGTCTCGATTATGTCGACCACCGGCAGGCGCACCGTCGGGTGGCAGCACCCGCGCTTGCTGCCGATGTTGCTCAACGGCGAACGCTCTGACCGCGAGCGCGTCATCGCCATGTCGGTGCGGACATGGGCCTTGATCGGCTCGCCGGCATACCCTTCCACGGCAGCCGACATCAGCGCGCGCGCGGCGGAGACGTTCGACCGGGGAATCAGCTCCTCGGGGGTCATCCGGCAGATGCAGGCGGTCATGGCGCAGCCCGATCGCACCCGTGCCCTTCGGCAGCTACAGATGCCTACGCTGGTCATCCACGGACTCAAGGACCCGATGATCCATGTGTCCGGGGGACGCGCGACGGCGGCCGCCATTCCTGGGGCAGAGCTGCTGCTCGTCCCCGGCATGGGCCACGATCTCCCGCAGGAGCTCTGGTCGACGTTCGCCGACGGGGTCCAGCGCACCGCCCGCCGGGCGGCTCCCGTCGACTCCCGCTGGACGCGATAACACTGCCGGCGCAAGCGCCGTCGGCGTGCCTGCACCTGGGACGTTGATTGAGCCCTAGAGGAGGTTCTTGCCCAGCAGCATCGACACGACGGCTCTCGACTTCGAACGGCTCCAGTGAGCCGTCAGGTGGCTCTGGTCGGCGTGCGTGATGATGCCCTCCAGCACCGCCTTGCAGCGTCCGGCCGGGCACACCAGGTTGTTGACGGGGACCGGCCTTACCCGGGGGTAGATCGCATGGATGTGCTTCACGAACGCGTTCGCCCGCCGGGTTCTGGGGTCCTTGCGGATCGGCAGGTCACAGACCTTGGTGGTGAAGCCGTTGCGGGCGAGACAGTCGGGAACCTTCGCCCGCATCGTCGGTTGCAGCGTAAGCGCGCCCACCCTGGCGCCCCTGGCCGTCAAGGTCTTGACCGTCCATCGCCACGAGTGTCGCCACGTCGAGAAGTAGTCGGAGCTCTCCTGACGGATGATGCGCCCGCCGACGCGGATGTCGTACACCTGGGAGCGCCCGCCGAACAGCACCAGGCCGGGGTCGGCGTGCTTGATCACCGTCGGGTACGCCGTCTGTTTCCAGTTGTTACAGGTCTCGCCGACCGTCGGATGCCCACGGTCGGTGTCGCGGACCGCGATGAAGTTGAGTGGGTTGCACTTGGCCCTGGTCAGCGAGAGCAACCGCCAGTTTCGGGCCAGCGCCGCCCGGTAGAGCGCGGGAACCCAGTGCTCGGCGTGCGAGTCTCCGACCACCAGCACCGTCCGGCCGGTGCCGTTATGCCGCAGGCACGCCTTGGTGAGGGCTGGCCTCGGATACTCGGCCGCGCTGTACGGGCAGCGGTCAGGCGGCTCCGGGCGGTCGCGCCGGGCCGCGGCGATCTTCGCCCGCTGGACCGGGGTGTTCGTGGCCTTGCTCTGCTCTTCGTCGTCAGACGCCTGGGCTTGGTGGGTGGTGGTCACGATCATCGGCACGACCAGCGCGCATGCGGTTGCCGCGACGAGCCGAGCGCCCAGCCTGGTGCGAGTGGGATGCATGGCAATATTGGACCACGGATCCTCGGCACCCGGGTGCACAGACCCACACTTTCAGCCGGTGGCCGCAAGCCCCGCGCCAGTCAGCAGCCTGCCGACATCGTCGGCCTGGTGTGCGGCGAACGTCGCGGTCACGTGACTGGGGTCTTGGTGGACGATGTCGCCCTCCATACGCCCAGGGCAGCGCAGGTGCGGGCAGCTCAGGTCGGCGACATCCAGCACGTGCACGTAGGCGTACCGCTGGGGCAGCCGCTGCACGAAGCGGTTGGCCCTGACGGTCTGGGTGTCCAGGGAGGCGTCGAAGACGCAGCGGGCGTCGTGCGCCGTGGCGACGCAGTCAAGCATCGATCGCGGCATCGTCGGCATCGGCTGCAGGATCAGCACGCTCGCTCCGCGCCCCCCGAACGTCCGTATCGGTTGGTCCCACGAACGTCTCCACAACCGCTGGTAGTCAGCGTCCTTCCCGTGCACGACCCGGTTGCCCTGCTGTATGTCGTAGATCTGCGAGCGGGCGCCGACGATGACGTAGTCGGGATCCACGGCGTTGATGACGCGCGGATACACGATGTGTCGCCAATCGGTGCATGCCTGCCCTACCGTCTTTTCACCCACCGCGTCGGTGGCCCGGCTGACTGTGAAGTCGGTGGGGGTGCACTTGGAGCGGGTAAGGCTCAACAGCTGCCAGTCGTTGGCCTTGGCCAGCTTCTCGAGTGCGGGAGACCACATCTGCGCATGCGAGTCTCCGACGAGCAGGACCGTCGGCCCGTCGCCGTCGTACACCGTGCATGGCTCGGACTTCTCTGGCGATGGCCATTCCTCGGCGCTGTAGGGACAGTCGTCAGGGGGTTCCGCGATGTCGGTTCGGGCGGCCACCACTTGCTGCTCCATCTTCGTGGTCTGGAGGCTCATCGGGATGACCAGGACCCCGAGTGCGCCGGAGACGGCGAAACCGGTCGCCACCACCCCCCAGGGCGCGACGGCGGGAAATGCCTTGACACGAAGGGGTTGCTCGACTAGGTAATAGCTGAGCGCCGACGTCACCACGATCAGCGCTGCGAGCCCTGCCAGTCCGAGGTCGCCCTTCCAGAACACGATGATCGGCCAGTGCCACAGATAGATGCTGTAGGAGAGCCGGCCGACCCAGGAAAAGAGCGGGTTTCCCATCACCACGGCCGCCCATGTGTCGTCGGCGAGGTCCACTCCGGCGATGAGCAGCAGGCTGGCCACCGTCACCTCGGCAGCCGACCAGCCGGGGTAGCTCGAGGAGCCGGTGACCGTGACGCAGAGGTAACCGATACCGGCGATGCCAGCGATGGTCATCAGCACCGCGCGCGCGTGCGGACGTCCTGTGGCCAGCGCACGATGGCCAGGTGTCCCGCTGCGGCGGCGGTGCTCCATGCCGACCGCCAGCAGACCGCCGGCCGCGAGCTCGAACGCGCGGGTATGGGTGCCGTAGTAAGCCGACACCGAGGGCGTGAGAGTCACCGCCAACGCGATGCTGGTGGCCGTGATCGCTGCGAAGGTGACCGCGAGCACCCGCAACAACGACACCTCCAGACGCTTGGCCAGCCACAGGCAGAGCACGACGAGCGCCGGCCAGACGAGATAGAACTGCTCCTCGACGGCCAACGACCAGAAGTGGATCAGCGGGCTGGGGTCGGTGTCGGTCGCGAAGTAGCCGCGGTCGACGGTGACCCAGTCCCAATTGGCGAAGTACAAGACAGCAGAGACTGCATGCCGGCGCAGATTCTCGTACTCGATCGGGGTGACGGTCATCTTCGCGACGACGACCGAGAAGCCGATCACGAGCCAAGCGGCAGGGAGTAGTCGACGGGCTCGGCGCGCATAGAACCGCCCGAGGCTGACCGCGTCCCGGCGACTCACCTCGGCGATAAGCAGACCAGAGATCAAGTAGCCGGAGAGGACGAAGAAAACGTCGACACCGATGAAACCACCAGGGATCCAGGCGAAGCCGAGATGGAAGAGCACAACGGCCGTCACAGCGACGGCGCGCACCCCGTCGACCGCGGGACGGTAAAGCGACCCGACACGGCTCACTGCGACCCCCGACACGGCAGAAATTCTGACACACACGATGACGAGAACCTCACCCTGCGCGAAGTGTTGTCTCCTCGCCTCGTTGCCAGCGAACCTCCGAGAGTCCGCGGCACACGCCTCAAACCGGCGTTATCGAGCGGGTTCCAGGCCAGCTCGTCGCCAGTAGTCACCGACGGCGACATCCACGTCGAGGGGCCAGGGCAGGCCTTGGATTTCCGTGGCCGTCCGCCCGGAACCGCGGAACGCCGCTCGCGTTGGGCTGCCTCGTCACTCGCTGAGCGCGACGAGCTCCGTCAAAGCGTCCTCGAGGTAGCCGATCAGGTTCCAGACGTCGGGCACCAGCTCGCGGCAGGCGATGAGCCCGAAGTCGAGGGCACCGTTGTAGGAGAAGAGGGTGACGTTGAGCGCCCCGGTGAAATCGGTGATCGCCGACACCGGGTAGACGCCGAGAACGCCGGCACCACCGACATACAACGGCAGCTGCGGCCCCGGCACGTTCGAGACGAACAGGTTGAACGGAAACGCGCCGAGCGACATCATCTGGAAGATCGCCTTCGCCGCAAGCCCCGACAGGGCTGTCGGGATGACCGCCGAGAGGTCCTGCAGGATTGACGCCGGCACCGCGTCGAACTGTTCCTTCGCGTCGGCCATGCCCCGCTGTACGCCGGCCAATCGTTCGGCCGCGTCCGCGACATGGGTGGGCATCTCGGCGAGCATGACCGAGATCAGGTTGCCGCTGTCTCCCTGCTGGTCGTCAGTTCGCACTGACACCGGCACCGCCACGACGATCGGGGTTGCCGGCAGTCCGTCATGGTCGAGAAGCCAACGCCGCAGTGCACTGGTGCACAATGCCATCACGACGTCGTTGACCGTCATCGAGAAGGCGTTCTTGACCGTCTTGATCTCGTCGAGCGGCAACGAGCCGTAGGCGAAGCGACGGTGAGCGGTGATCGGAGCGTTGAGGGGCGTTGGCGGGGTGGTGATGCTACGACGCCCGACGTCGCGGCCTTCCGTGCCTCCGGAAGCCAGCCGCACGACAGCCTCGGCGAGCTCGCTGATGGCCTTCGAGCCAGGCACGAATGCGGCACCTGGGATGTCGGCGAGGTGCGGGAGCGCTCGGGGCAGGATGCGCATGATGTCGAGTGGTTGGTTGGCCATCGCCACGAGCCCGTTGCCAATCAGCTCGGTGGGGCTCGGCATTGGGCCGGGAGCCCAGTAGTCTTCCGGCGGTTCCTCGACGCGTGGCTCGACCGTGACGTCCATGATGGTCCCGAGAATCTCCGCGCCGGAGATGCCGTCGATCGCCGCATGATGGACTTTGGTGTAGAGCGCCTGGCGGGCGGCCGAGACGTTGTGGATCAGGTACATCTCCCACAACGGCCGGGTCCGGTCGAGTGGCCGGGCGTGGATCCGGGCCACCTGTTCGCTGAGCTGTGCTTGGTCTCCCGGCTCCGGTAGACCTATCTCGCGCAGGTGGAACTCGATGTCGAAGTCCGGGTCGTCTATCCAGTACGGGAGGCCCAAGCCGAGCGGGACACTGACCAGCCGCTGCCGCAGTGGGGCCGCGAGGTGCAGACGTGGCTCGACCACCTCGCGGATTCGATCGAGCGTCAGCTCGCCGCCGGGTGCGCTGGACGGGTCGAGCATGATCAAGCTGCCGACATGACCCACCGTCGTCGCGGACTCGACGTTGAGGAACTGGGCGTCAAGCGAGGAGAGCTGCTGCATACCGCCAGTCTGGCGCACCATCGCCACGCTGCGACAGGCCCACGGACTCCAGGTCCGCGCGACAGGCGTGGCCCGACGCTAGGCAGTTTCTACGAGGTCCCCTCGAGGACCGGAGCCCCGGGGTGGGGTCACAGCCGGGTGTGGACGAGGTCAAGATTCGTCGACGGCACCCCACTGGAGCGGGAACACCTCGAAGGTGGCGGCGAAGGCAGCGCCGAGACCTTGACCCGCCGAGCGGGCGCCGCCTTCGAGGAACTCGGCCGGGTCGAAATGCTCCCACCCGAGACCGTCGATGTACGCCTGGTGGGCACGCAGCGACTGGACGCCCCGCTCGAACGTCTCGGTCGTGTCGGCGGCGTGCCTACTGGCAGGTGAGCCGGCCGCCCATACCTGCACGACGCCACCCCACGGCTGCAGGTCACCGGTGAGCTGGTCACTGAAGATCCACCGATTCCCGGCGTCGCGCGCCGCGTCGAGCGTCGCCTTTCCGGTAGCGATGTGGTCAGCCTGGTTGAGGGCGACCGCGCCGTCCCAGGTGTCACGGAAGTTGTTCGTGACCACAATGTCAGGCCGGTGCCGCCGGATCGACGCGGCAATCTCTCGCCGCAGCGCGACGCCGTACTCGAGCACGCCATCGGGAAGGCCCAGGAACTCGACCTCATCAACCCCGACGATGCGGCACGACTCACGCTGCTCGGCCTCACGGACGCGCCGGGTCTCGCCCGGATCCATACCGTCGATGCCCGCCTCGCCGCTCGTCAGGAGGCAGTACGTCACGTACTTGCCTTGGTCAGTCCAGCGCGCCACGGCTGCCGCTGACCCGAACTCCATGTCGTCGGGATGCGCCACCACCACCAGCGCGCGCTGCCAGTCCTCGCGAAGGGGTTTGTACTGCGGACGGTCAGCCATGGCCCCACCGTACGACGCGCGCACGGCCGATGCGCCGCGCGCGCTCGACACCGCCTGCCAAGATGACGCTCATGTCGTCGGAGTACCTTGCTCGCACCTCCAGCGTGCGCGGCGAAGTCGTCCTTCGTCGACGCGAGGACGGTGTGGTCGAGTTGAGGGTCAACGGCGTCTTCGTGATGGACTCCCGCGAGACCGGCACCGAGCAGATGCTCGCTGGCGAGGCCTTGGGTGCGGTCGACCCGACCCGCACCGATGTCGTGGTGTTCATCGGTGGGCTCGGGCTCGGATACACACTGGGCCGTGTGCTCGACGACGAGCGGGTCACCTCCGTCATCGTCGCCGAGATCGAACCAGGGCTGGTGGCGTGGCACCGGCAGGGGCTGGTCCCCAGTTCACGTCTCGACGACGCCCGGGTGTGCGTCGAGGTCGGGGACGTCCGCGACGTCGTGGCCGGGCTCGCCGAGCGTTCGATCGATGTGGTGGCGCTCGACGTGGACAACGGGCCCGGCTTCTTGGTGTACGACGCCAACTCCGCTGTCTACCAGGCGCCGTTCCTTGCGTCGTGCCGACGGGCTCTGCGCCAGCACGGGTTGGTGGCGGTGTGGTCGGCCAGCAGCTCGCCGGCGCTGACTCGCGCCCTGGTAGAGGTCTACGGCTCCTGCACCGAACGACGCATCCCGGTCCAGCTCGCTCAGCGCACCACCACCTACCACCTCTTCCTCGCCGCCGCCTCCCGTTGACCCGTCACAAATGCGCGTTGACCCGTCACAAACGCGCGTTGACCCGTCACAACTGAGGGATTGAGAGGGTGAACGTGGTGATCGGCGTACGCTCGAGACATGCCCGGGCCGCTCGAGATCCGCGACGGCGTCGTCGTACCCGACAGTGAGCTGGAATGGCGATTTTCCCGCTCCAGCGGTCCCGGTGGACAGTCGGTCAACACCACCGACAGCCGTGTGGAGCTCACGCTCGATGTCATCGGCTCGGCTGCGTTCACGGAGCCGCAGCGGCAGCGTCTCCTTGCGCGCCTTGGGCACCGGCTCACGGATGGAGCCGTCACCGTAACCGCCTCTGAGCATCGCTCACAGCTGCGCAACAGGGAGGCCGCCGAGCGCCGGCTGACGCAACTCTTGCGCGAAGGCCTCGCGCCACCACCGCGGACCAGACGCCCGACCAGTCCTACACGCTCCTCGGTACGGCGACGCCTGGACGAGAAGTCGCAACGGGGCCAGCTCAAGCAGAAGCGACGTCCGCCGCAGGACTGATCGCGGCGAATCAGCGCTCATATGTGCCGGGTCAACGCTCATAAGTGCCGGGTCAACGCTCATATGTGCCGGGTCAACGCTGTCGGGAGTAGGGACGTCGTACGGTGGATGCGACCCTGACGAAGGAGAATGCATTCGTGAGCGACACCTTCGCGACAACCGGCGACCAGGTCGACATCAGCGCGGCCGAGGACGGCGACTTTCGCCTCGAGCACGACACGATGGGCGAGGTCGAAGTCCCCGCCGCCGCACTGTGGCGGGCCCAGACCCAACGTGCGGTGGAGAACTTCCCCATCTCCGGCACCCGGCTCGAGCCCGAACACATCCACGCCCTGGCGCAGATCAAGGCCGCCGCCGCCCGCGTCAATGCCGAGCTCGGCGTGCTGGACGACGACATCGCGAAAGCGATCGAGAATGCTGCCATCGAGGTCGCCGAGGGCAAGTACGACGAGCATTTTCCGATAGACGTGTTCCAGACCGGCTCAGGCACCTCGAGCAACATGAACGTCAACGAGGTCATCGCCTCCCTCGCCACCCGCAAACTCGGCACCAGCGTGCATCCCAACGACCACGTGAACGCCAGCCAGTCGAGCAACGACACCTTCCCTACGTCGATTCACGTCGCGGCGACCGCCGCCATCACCCGCGACCTGATTCCGGCGCTCGACCAGCTGGCGTCGGCGTTCGAGGTGAAGGCCACGGCCTTCGACCAGGTCGTCAAGGCCGGCCGCACCCATCTGATGGACGCGACCCCCGTCACCCTCGGCCAAGAGCTCGGCGGGTACGCCGCCACGCTGCGGATCGGCATCGAACGCCTCGAAGGCACCCTGCCCAGGGTCGCCGAGCTACCGCTGGGCGGAACGGCCGTAGGCACCGGCATCAACACTCCGCCCGGCTTCGCGGCGCGCGTCATCGCGGTCCTGTCGGAGCAGACCGGCCTCGAGCTGACCGAGGCCCGCAACCACTTCGAGGCGCAGGGCAGCCGCGACGCACTCGTGGAGGCCAGCGGCCAGCTCCGCACGATCGCGGTCGGCCTGCACAAGATTTGCACCGACCTGCGGTGGATGGGGTCGGGCCCGCGGGCGGGACTCGGGGAGCTACGCCTGCCCGACCTGCAGCCAGGTTCGAGCATCATGCCGGGCAAGGTCAACCCGGTGCTTCCGGAGGCGATGTCGATGGTGTGCGCCCAGGTGATCGGCAACGATGCTGCGGTCACCTTCGCCGGAGCTTCAGGGAACTTCGAACTGAACGTGATGATGCCGGTGCTGGCCGCGAACGTGCTCCAGTCGGTCCGGCTGCTGTCCAACGCGACCCGCGTGCTCGCCGACCGCTGCGTCGCCGGCATCGAGGCAGACGAGGAGCGCTGCCTCGAGCTCGCCGAGTCCTCGCCTTCGGTCGTGACCCCGCTCAACCGCTACCTCGGCTACGAGAGCGCCGCTGCCATCGCCAAGCTGGCCTTCAAGGAGCGCAAGACGATCCGTGAGGTCGTCGTCGAGCAGGGGTACGTCGAGCGTGGCGAGATCACCGAGGCGCAGCTCGACGCCGCCCTGGATGTGCTCAGCATGACGCATCCCTGACCCACCGGCAGCGACCGTCAGTACCAGTCGTTGCCTTGCTTGAAGGACCACGCCGAGCAGGGGGTGCCGTAACTGGACACGATGTAGTCAAGACCCCACTCGATCTGGGTGGCGGGGTTTGTCTGCCAGTCGGCGCCGGCAGCAGCCATCTTCTTCCCCGGCAGCGCCTGCGGGATCCCGTAGGCGCCCGACGACGCGTTGGTCGCGAAGGGGTTCCAGTTGCTCTCCGAGATGTATAGCTGGTCGAGGCAGGAGAACTGCGTGCTGTCCCAGCCGTACGACGGCAGCAGCGTCATTGCGATCTCACGCGGGTCCGTCGGAGCAACTGACTCCACGACACGGCCGGTGAGCGACTGGTGGCTGACCGACATGGCTTTGTGCTTGGTCTCTCG
>JACCVZ010000029.1 GCA_013697905.1 Nocardioidaceae bacterium | reverse complement strand
GTGTACGGGTTCCTGCCTACAGGGAGTCGTTCAGCGTCGTAGCGGGGGCGGGACTCGAACCCGCGACACCACGATTATGAGCCGTGTGCTCTGACCACCTGAGCTACCCCGCCGCCGGACCCGGAGTCCCCTCTGCAACGTCGCAGTTGAGCACCCGGTTCCAGAGCCCCTTTACGGAATCGAACCGTAGACCTTCTCCTTACCATGGAGACGCTCTGCCGACTGAGCTAAAGGGGCAAGCGACGTATGAGACTACACAGGCGGCTGACTGGAACGGTAATCGAGGCGACCGGGTGTGCGCCGGGTTCGTGCGGTGGTGACGGGTGAGGTCTGCGGCTACGGTCGGGGGATGACTTCCGAGACCTCATCCGCCCGCCCGTACGGTGCCCGACCCGCTCGGGTCGGCGTCCAGCTCCAGCCCCAGCACGCCGAGTACGCCGCCATCCGCCGCGCCGCCGCCGAAGCCGAGGAGATCGGCGTCGACGTGATCTTCAACTGGGACCACTTCTATCCCCTGAACGGCGAGCCCGAGGGCAAGCACTTCGAGTGCTGGACCATGCTGGGCGCCTGGGCCGAAGCCACCGACCGGGTGCAGATCGGCGCGCTGGTCACCTGCAACAGCTACCGCAACCCCGACCTGCTCGCCGACATGGCCCGCACAGTCGACCACATCAGCGATGGCCGGCTCATCTTAGGCATCGGTGCCGGCTGGTTCGAGAAGGACTACGACAGCTACGGCTACGAGTTCGGGACAACGGGTCGACGGCTGGACGCGCTCGGCGAGACACTCCCCAGGATCGAGAAGCGGCTGGCGGCGCTGAACCCCGCACCTACGCGTGACATCCCGCTGCTCATCGGTGGCGGCGGTGAGAAGAAGACGCTTCGTCACGTGGCTGGTCATGCAGACATCTGGCACGGCTTCGGCGACGCGGAAGCGATCGCCCACAAGCACGACGTCCTCGACGAGTGGTGCGCGAAGGTCGGCCGCGATCCGGGAGAGATCGAGCGCTCCTCCGGCGTACCCGCCGGCCAGCTGTCGGAGCGTGCCCCCGCGCTGTTTGACGTCGGAACCCGCCTGTTCACGATCGGCGTCGGTGGCCCCGACTACGATCTCGCGCCGATTCGCGACCTGGTCGCCTGGCGAGACGAGGTGAACAGGGACTGAGCCGCTCGCGGCCGGTCGTCACCCAAAAAACGCCCGGTCGCGATGACCGGGCGTTTTTGGTGGCAGGTGCAGGGTTCGAACCTGCGTAGGCATAAGCCGACAGATTTACAGTCTGTTCCCTTTGGCCACTCGGGCAACCTGCCAGGAAGTGCCGTCCGCCTCCGAGGCGGCTCCGGCGAGCGACCACCCTAGCCCACGCACCACTGCGAGCGGCACAGCGCCTCTAGCCCTCGGCGTCACCCATCACCAGCCCCTCGATCGTGTGCTTCTGGGTGATCGGGGTGAGTTCGTCGACGACCGGGCAGCTGAGGTGGGCGCGGACGCGGTCGGGCAGCGACTCCCAGAAGCCACGGGTGACCGCGAGGTCGTGGTGCTCGTCGTTGCCGGCGCCGGGAGCATCGACACCCAGCACCAGCACCGGGCGCGACTTGTCGGAGTGGTTGATCGTGCCGCGGTGGATCGTCAGCGCCGTCCGCGCCGAGATGTCTCCCATCTGCGGGTACTTGCGCACGGCCAGGGCCTCATAGCGTGGGTAGTTCGACCTGTCGGGAAACATTTCGTGGTCGAAGTCTTCCCCGGTCTCCCACTGCGTGGTGGGCGCGATCTCGAAGGGGCCCATGTCCTCGTCGGTGTCGACCGTGGTCACGTTGAAGGCCAGCGAGTTGAGCCGCCGCTCCTGACGGGTCACCTGCGGGCTTGGGAAGTCGCGGTGCCATGGCTGATTGATCGCGCCCGGCTCCGGGACGTCGAAGCCCACCTCGACGATCTGGTAGTCGGGCCCCAGCATGGTCTCGCAGACCGCCCGGACCCAGGGATGGTCGGCCAGGTCGACGAACCCCCGCAGCGCCTCGGGGTGGATCTCGACGTACCAGCGATGGGGACCTCGCCCGACGGCGCCGTTCTCGCGACCACGCGCCTCGGCATACGCAGTGTCGACGTCCTCGCGCAGCTGCTGAACCCAATCGCGGCTGAAGGCACCCTTGTTGGCGATGATGCCGTCGCGGTTGAGGGCCTCCCAGATTCCCACCCGGTCGATGACAGCAGCGTCGCTGGTGCTGGTGAGGGCGTCTGCCGGGGTGCTCATCTGTGCCTCGTTTCGTTGACCGCGGACTGTTCAGCTCAAAGTTTGCAACGTTGCAAGGCTGGCTGGCAATAGACTGGACCGAATTTTTCAGGCCGGACGATCCTCGGAGGTGCGATGCCCACCGTGCGGCTGCGCGACGTGGCGGAGCGGGCCGGTGTCTCTGTCCGCACGGTGTCGAACGTCGTGAACGACTTCGTGCACGTGGCGCCGGCGACCCGGGAGCGCGTCCATCGAGCCCTCGACGAGCTGGGGTACCGGCCGAACCTCGCCGCCCGCCAGCTGCGTCGTGGGCGCAGCGGTGTGATCAGCCTGGTGGTGGCCGAGATCGACTCGCCGTACTTTGCCGAGCTGGCCGCCGTCGTCGTCCGCGCCGCCGAGACCCGCGGCTGGGACGTGCACATCGACCAGACCGACGGGGACCCCGACCGTGAACGGCGCATGCTCAGCGGGCCGCTCGGTCAGCAGGTGGATGGGGTCGTCTTCAGCCCGTGGGCGCTGGCGCCGGCCGAGCTGACCCAACGCGCTCCGAGCATCCCGCTGGTGGTGCTCGGCGAACGCCAGGCCAACGGGCAGGTCGACCATGTCGCGGTCGACAACGTCGCCGCAGCCCACGACGCCACCGCCCACCTGATCAGCCATGGACGCCAGCGCATCGTGGCGCTGGGACTGCAGCCGCACTTGAGCAACGAGACAGCCCGGTTGCGCCAGCAGGGCTACCGCGATGCGCTCGTCGACGCCGGCCGGTCGCTCGATCCTCGGCTCGAGGTCGGCGTCCAGCGACTCCACCGAAGCGACGGTGCGCAGGCCGTGGCGCGGCTGCTGACGGAGGATGTCAGCTTCGACGCGTTGTTCTGCTTCACCGACCAGCTCGCCCTCGGAGCCATCCGTGCTCTCGCCGATCGGGGCCTGCGGGTCCCTGACGACGTCGCGGTGGTGGGTTTTGACGACATCGAGGACGGTCGGTATGCCGTGCCGTCGCTGACCACGGTCGCTCCCGACAAGCGCCAGATCGCCGATGTGGCGCTGCGGCTGCTCGCGAACCGCATCCAGGACCCGGCTGCGCCGGTGGTGGACTTCGTCGCGGCCCACGAGCTAGTGATCCGGCAGAGCTCCGACCCAGTTACGATCTATCCCAACCACGCCGGCGGCAGTTGAGACGTGCTCCCTGCGTGCGTCCGCTAGATGCCCTGCCGGGGCTCGAGGAGGGAGAGGTCAATGGCGGCCGACTCGTCGTTCGACATCGTGAGCAAGATCGACCACCAGGAGGTCGACAATGCCCTGAACCAGGCCGCGAAGGAGATCTCTCAACGGTTTGACTTCAAGAACACCGGCGCCAGCATCTCTTGGCACGGCGACGCCGGCATCGAGGTCGTCGCCAACGCGGAAGAGCGCGCCAAGGCGGTTGTCGACGTCTTCAAGGAGAAACTGATCAAACGTCATCAGTCGCTGAAGATTCTCGACGTTTCGGAGCCGCGCCAGTCGGGTAGAGAGGTCAAGATCGACATTGACCTGGAGGAAGGCATCTCGCAGGAACAGGCGAAGAAGGTGTCCAAGCTGATCCGCGACGAAGGGCCGAAGGGCGTCAAGGTGCAGGTCCAGGGCGAAGAGCTGCGTGTCTCGAGCAAAAAGCGTGACGACCTTCAGGACGTCATCACGCTCGTCAAGGCGCAGGACTACGACTTCGCGCTGCAGTTCATTAACTACCGCTGATCGGCACCTCCCCAGCTCGACGCGTTCTGATGCGCAGCCGGTCAGCGTCCGGCGTACCGCGGTGCCGAGGCCGCCAGCGATGAGAGCAGCACGTGACGAACACGAGTCCCCTTGGTTCGAAGCTTGGGCCCCGCCACGGACGCTCACCATGAGTTTGAGGCGATTCGCGGGTTTGCCGTCCGTCGCAAACGTGTCGCATCGTACAGCCTGAGCGCTCAAATGTGGCCCATCTGTCACAACCTGCGCCGTAGACTGGAGAGCACAGAGGCAATCATGAGACCCCAGGAGATGGGCTCCGTGGCCAAACAGGTCCAACAGCTCGACCAGGTCGTCATCCGGTTCGCCGGCGACTCCGGCGACGGGATGCAACTGACCGGTGACCGGTTCACGCAGGAAACCGCGAGCTTTGGCAACGACCTCTCGACCCTGCCGAACTTCCCCGCCGAGATCAGGGCGCCCGCGGGCACGCTTCCGGGCGTCTCATCTTTCCAGCTGCACTTCGCAGACCACGACATCCTCACGCCGGGCGACACGCCGCACGTGCTCGTGGCCATGAACCCGGCGGCGCTACGGGCCAACGTCGCCGACCTCGAGGCCGGGGCGACGATCATCGTCGACACCCACGACTTCACCGGCCGCAACCTCACCCGGGCCGGATACGCCGAGAACCCGCTCGAGGACGGTTCGCTTGATCGCTTCCATGTGCACGCCTTCGACCTCACCGGGCTCACCGTCGCGTCGGTCAAGCAGTTCGGGCTCAGCCGCAAGGACGCCGCCAGGGCCAAGAACATGTTCTCGCTCGGCATGTTGTCGTGGTTGTACGGCCGGCCGGTCGACTCGACCCGCAGCTTCCTAGAGCAACGCTTCGCAAACGCTCCCGACATCCGCGACGCCAACCTGGCTGCGTTCAACGCCGGTTGGAACTTCGGTGAGACCACCGAAGGCTTCGCTGTCTCCTACCAGATCAAACCGGCCCCGATGAGATCCGGTCGGTACCGAAACATCACCGGCAACCTGGCCCTGAGCTACGGCCTGGTCGCCGCCTCGGTGCGGTCGGGACTGCCGCTGTTCCTCGGTGCCTACCCCATCACTCCGGCGTCCGACATCTTGCATGAGCTCAGCAAGCACAAGCGGTTCGGCGTCGTCACGTTCCAGGCCGAAGACGAGATCGCGGGCATCGGCGCAGCACTCGGTGCGTCGTACGGCGGCTCACTCGGCGTCACCACTACCTCCGGGCCGGGGATTTCGCTCAAGAGCGAGACGGTCGGCCTGGCTGTGTCTCTCGAGCTGCCGCTCGTCGTCGTCGACGTCCAACGTGGTGGCCCGTCGACCGGCCTGCCGACGAAGACCGAGCAGGCCGACCTGCTGCAAGCGATGTTCGGCCGCAACGGCGAGGCGCCGGTTGCCATCGTCGCCCCGCAGTCACCAGGCGACTGCTTCGACGCGGCCCTCGAGGCCGCCCGCATTGCCGTCACGTATCGCACGCCGGTGCTGCTGCTGTCCGACGGCTACCTCGCCAACGGCTCCGAGCCGTGGCTGCTGCCCGATGTCGAGACCCTTGCGACGATCGAGCCCAACTTCGCCGACAAGCCCAACCACGAGACCGAGACCGGCGACCACTCGTTCTGGCCCTACCAGCGCGACCCGCAGACGCTGGCACGGGCGTGGGCGATCCCGGGCACCCCAGGACTCGAGCACCGCATCGGCGGCCTGGAGAAGGCCGACGGGCACGGGAACATCAGCTACGAACCGGCCAACCACGACCTGATGGTGCGCACCCGGCAGGCCAAGATCGACAGGATTGCCGACACCATCCCGGCGCTCGAGGTCGACGACCCCCACGGCGATGCCGCCATGCTCATACTTGGGTGGGGATCGACGTACGGCCCGATCGGATCCGCGTGCCGGCGACTGCGACAGCAAGGGATGCAGGTGGCGCAGGCGCATCTGCGCCATCTGAACCCGTTCCCCAGCAACCTCGGCGAGGTACTCCGGGCGTACGACACCGTCGTCGTGCCCGAGATGAACCTGGGCCAGCTGTCGCTCCTTGTGCGGGCGAAGTACCTCGTTGACGTGGTCAGCTACAACCAGGTGCGAGGGCAGCCTTTCAGCGCCAGCGAGCTCGAGGACGTCTTCACGACAACCCTGAAGGAGATGCACTCATGACCACCGACGTCACTTTGTCCGGCCTGCGCGACATGCCCATGTCGGAGGTCGAGACGTCTCGCAAGGATTTTACCTCCGACCAAGAGGTGCGCTGGTGTCCCGGCTGCGGCGACTACATCATCCTGAACGCCGTCCAGGGCTTCCTGCCCGCCCTCGGCCTCAAGCGCGAGAACATCGTCTTCGTCTCCGGGATCGGCTGCTCGTCGCGGTTCCCCTACTACCTCGACACGTTCGGCATGCATTCGATCCACGGCCGCGCGCCGGCGATCGCGACCGGGCTGGCGACAGCGCGCCCCGACCTGAACGTGTGGGTGGTGACCGGCGACGGCGACGCCTTGTCGATCGGTGGCAACCACCTCATCCATGCAATGCGCCGCAACGTCAACCTGACCATCCTGCTCTTCAACAACCGGATCTACGGCCTGACGAAGGGGCAGTACTCACCGACGTCCGAGCCAGGCAAGATCACGAAGTCGACCCCGGCCGGATCCGTCGACTACCCGTTCAACCCGATCTCGTTGGCCCTCGGCGCCGAGGCCTCGTTCGTCGCACGCACGCTCGACTCCGACCGGGCCCACCTGACCGAGGTGCTCCAGGCGGCGGTGACGCATCGCGGCACATCGCTGATCGAGATCTACCAGAATTGTCCGATCTTCAACGATGGCGCCTTCGATGTGCTCAAGGACAAGGACCAGGCCGAGGGCCGGCTGGTCCGGCTCAGGCACGGTGAGAAGGTCCAGGTCGGCGACCGAGAGTGGGTCCACGACGCGCACAACGACAACCCGTCACAGGCGTTCGAGATCTCCCGGCTCGACGACGCCACCATGGCCCACGTCCCGATCGGGATCTTCCGGCAGGTCGAACGGCCGACGTACGACGACCAGGTGCGCGAACAGGTTGCGCAGGCGCGGGCCCAGTCCGGCGAGGGTGAGCTGGCCGCCCTGCTGTCCGGCCGAGACAGCTGGTCTGTCGCCTGACCCGGGATCCAGCCGGGTCGTTTCCACGTGGAGCGAGCCAATCCACGATGATCAGCCGGCCGCCGTCAGCGCAGCTCGGTGGTGTAGATACCGCTGAAGGAGCGGATGAACCGGGTAGCGGCGGGAGCGCTGACCCGCCACCACCAGCGGCCGTTCACGGGAGCGCCGACCTTGAAGCTCCAGCGACTGTAGTCACCGGTGAAGTCCTTGCTGACCTGGCGCCATCCACATCTCGCGCAGGGACGCTTCTCGAGCAAGACGAGGCGGTGCGCGTATCTCGGTCCCATCTGGCCGTGGAAGCGGCCGGTGCCGTCTTCCATCCGCGGATCGAAGGTGCGGTGCACGGCCACGGAAGTGGCGCCGCGAGAGGCCTGGAGTCGGTCGTTTCCGGCGAAGACGACACGGTACGTCGCGTTGGCCAACGACCTGGGAGCGAAGCGGAACCTCGGGTAGTCGGTATGGCTGGTGGAAGCCGTGTCGACGTACCTCCACGTGCTGGTGCCGGCGATTTTGCGGTAGAGCTTGACCGCGACGCCCTTGAGCCCGCCGCGGCGGTCGCCGATGGTGGCCGCAACCTGCCCACGGATGTTGGCGCGCCTCATGAAAGGTCGGGTGTGGTCGAAATCCAAGAAGCGGATGGCGGTGTCGTAGCGGCCGGCCTGCTGGATCATCCTCGGCGCCGACTGCTGCGCCAGCTCGTGGGGCGCCGGCGAGGCCGCAGTGGCCGCAGCGGGGACGATGAGCACCGATGCGACCGTGACGCTGGCCAAGACGCTGGCCAAGACGCTGGCCGAAGTTATGCGTCGAGCACTCATGAGCGGTTACACCTCGAGTTCGGGGGCGATGGGGCCTGCACCGTCGGCGGCCGGCTCCAAGAGATCCAGCTAGCCACCGTAGGGGCGATCTCTCGAGTTGCCAAACCCCGTCAGGGGCGACGATCCACGATGCGCCTGTCAGCGGCGTAACATCGTGGATGATGTCAGAGGATCGACGCGGCGTGCTCTTGGGCACCGCGGCGTTCGTGCTGTGGGGTCTGTTCCCGTTGTATTGGCCGCTGCTGGAGCCAGCCGCTGCCAGCGAGATCCTCGCGCACCGCGTCCTCTGGTCTCTACTCTTGAGCGCAATCATGCTCGCCGTCAGCCGACGTACCGGCGCGCTGAGGATCATGTGGTCCGTGCCACGGGTGCGATGGGCCTTGATCGGCGCGGGCATGACGATCGGCGTCAACTGGTACACCTACATCTGGGGTGTCACCAACGGCTACGTCGTCGAGACGTCGCTCGGCTACTACATCAACCCGCTGGTGACGGTGTTGCTCGGCGTCGCGGTGCTGGGTGAGCGGCTGAGACGGTGGCAGTGGGTGGCGCTGGCGCTCGCATTCGTGGCGGTGATCGGGCTGAGCCTCGAGCTAGGCCGGCCACCGTGGATCTCCCTCGTGCTCGCCTTCAGCTTCGGGAGTTACGGCCTGCTCAAGAAGCAGGCTGCGGTCGGACCGGTCGCGGGCCTGACCTACGAGGGCTTGGTTCTCGCGCCGCTGGCCCTCGGATACCTCGTCTGGCTATCCTTCGTCGGGCAGGCGACGGCGTGGTCCCACGGCCCAGACCACGTCGCTCTGCTGGCCACGACCGGGATCGTCACCACGCTTCCGCTGCTGTGCTTTGCAGGGTCCGCGAACCGGGTCTCGCTGACCACCCTCGGCCTGTTGCAGTACATCGCGCCCACCTTGCAGTTCCTGATAGGCGTGTTGGTCTTCGACGAACCGATGCCGGCAGTCCGGTGGTTCGGTTTCAGCCTGGTGTGGGTCGCGCTCACGATCCTGACGGTCGAATCGCTTGTGCATTCGCGTCGACAAACGACGGCCGGCACGTCCGGCCCGGCTGGAGTCGCGGCCGTCGAAGGCGGCGTCGTGTTGGATCCCGACTGCCTCGACCAAAGCCCAGAGCCGCAACGGCTCCCGGCTCCTGATCATCCGGGCAGCCGCTGACGGAGGGCTCCGCGCCGCCGCCCCTGCGTTTGTTCACATGGCAAACGCGGGCGCGGAAGCAGGGGTCAGAAGGTGCGGCTCGTGACGAGGTCGCAGAGGGCGTACAAGGCGTCGCGGGCAGGGATGTCTGGAAGCGACGACAACAGGTCGCGGGCAGCTTGTGTACGCTGCTCGACCGCGCCTCGCGCCAAGTCCATCGCGGGATTGCAGCGCAGCAGCGCCAGCGCCTCCGCGTGCAACCGATCGTCGCTGATCGGGCCCGACAGCAGCTCGAGCAGGCGGCTGTCAGCCACGTCCTCCGACCGGGAGGCGTACAGCGTCGGCAGCGTAGAAATGCCTTCACGCAGGTCGGTTCCGGAGGCCTTGCCGAGGTCGGTGCTGTCGCTGGCCACGTCGATGATGTCGTCGGACAGCTGGAACACCGTCCCGATCTGCTCGCCGAACGCGGTCAGCAGCTCCTCGGCCGCTGGGGAAGCGCCCGCGATCTTGGCCCCGAACCGCGCCGACGTCGCGATGAGGGAGCCGGTCTTGTCCGCCACCACCGACAGGTAGTGCTGCAAAGCGTCGTCTTGCGGACCAGGACCGATCGTCTCGCGGATCTGGCCCTGCACCAGGCGGGCGAACGTCCGCGCCTGGATGCGCACCGCGTCCGGGCCGAGGTCGGCCACGATGTCGGACGCCCGGGCGAACAGGAAGTCCCCGGTGAGGATCGCCACCGAGTTGTCCCACCGTGCATTCGCACTGGGCGCACCCCTACGCACCTCCGCCTCGTCCATCACGTCGTCGTGATAGAGAGTGGCCAGGTGCGTCAGCTCGACGACAAGGGCGGCAGGCACGACACCCGGCGCCTCCCGGTCGCCGAACTCCGCGGCCAGCACGCACAGCAGCGGCCGGAACCGTTTGCCGCCCGCCTCGAGCAGGTGGTGCGCCGCCTCGTTGACGAAGTCGATGTCGGATGCAACCGCGCCGGCCAGCTCCTTTTCGATCTCGAGCAGCCGGAGGCGGACCCGGGACTCGAGGTTTGGGTCGACGATGGGGAGGCCGAGAGCAGGGGAGGCAGCGGGTGGGCGCATCAGCGGATGAACTCACCGGCGGTGCGGGCCAGGTCGAACACGGGCTGTGGTACGACCCCCAAGATCAGCGTCATCGCCGCACCGACGGTGATCGTGATCGAGGTGAGGATGCTCGGCACTGCCACGGTCGGTCCGTCACCGACCGGTTCGGAGAAGAACATGACGACGATGACCCGCACGTAGAAGAACGCCGCCACGACGCTCATCAAGACAGCAACCACGACCAGCGGCCAGGCGCCGCCGGCCCACGCGGACGTGAAGACCGCCCACTTGCTGGTGAAGCCGGACGTCAGCGGGATGCCAGCGAACGCCAGCAGGAAGAAGGCGAACACCCCAGCCACCACAGGAGCTTCTCTGCCGAGGCCAGCCCAACGAGACAGGTGGGTCGTCTCACCCCCGGCATCACGCACGACAGTAACGACGGCAAATGCACCGATCGTGGTGAAACCGTAGGCCACCAGATAGAACATCACTGCTTGCAGGCTGCTGATCTGTTGTCCGGCTACCTCGATGCCTTGCTGGGCGCCGACGAAGCCGGTGATCAGGAAGCCTGCGTGGGCGATCGATGAGTAGGCAAGCATCCGCTTGATGTCGGTCTGGGTGATCGCGATGACGGAGCCGATCGCCATGGTCAGGGCCGCGATCACCCACATCATCGGCTGCCAGTCCCATCGCACGCCGCCGAGAGCCACGTAGAAGACCCGCAGCAGGGCGCCGAAAGCAGCCACCTTGGTGCATGCAGCCATGAACGCGGTGACGGCGGTTGGGGCCCCCTGGTAGACATCAGGGGTCCATGCGTGGAACGGCGCGGCACTCACCTTGAAGAGCAGGCCGACGGCCATCAGCGCCATCCCGGCCAGCAACAAGCTGCTGCCGCCGACGGTCGACGAGACCGCCGTGTCGATCTCACCGAGCCTGAAGCTGCCGGCGAATCCGTAGACGAGGGCAATGCCGTACAAGAAGAACGCCGACGAGAACGCGCCGAGCAGGAAGTACTTCAGGGCCGACTCCTGGCTGATCAGCCGACGCCGACGGGCCAACCCGCAAAGCAGATACAACGGTAGCGACAACACCTCAAGAGCGACGAACATGGTCAACAGGTCATTGGCGGAGGCGAATAGCATCATGCCGCCGATCGCGAACATCATCAGCGGGAACACCTCGGTGTGCTCGATGCCGCGCGAAGATGCCTCGCGTTCCGCCTCGGTTCCCGGCAAAGCCGCCGCCTGCCCGGCGAAAGCGGTGATGCCACCCTCGAGATGACGTTCGGCGAAGAGCAGCACACAGATCAAAGAGAAGACGAGCAACGTTCCCCAGATGAACAGCGAAGGACCGTCGACGGCGATGGCGCCCATCGCCTCGACGGATCCGCGGGAAGCGCCGTCGTTGTTCGTCTTCAGGTCGAGACCGACACCGATGACTGCCAGGAGCGACACTCCGAGCCCGAGCAGTGCCAGCGCGGTCTGGATGACGTAACGCCGCTCCCGCGGAGCAAACGCCTCGACGACGACACCCACGAGTGCAATGCCGAACACGACGAGCAGCGGCGAGAGCCTGCCATAGGCGATGGTCGGCTTGTCAAACGAGGCGGCAGCCAGCACGGTGGCCAGGACGGTGGACTGCGACATCATGACCCTGTCTCCGCACTGGCGACCGTGGGTTGCGGATCTTCCACACCCACCTGCTGCAGCAATCGGTCCACAGTGGGGTTGAGCGCGTCCAAGGCCGGCTTGGGGAAGAGACCCAGCACCACGATCAGCAGCAGCAGCGGAGCTAGCGCCGCGACCTCCCGGGCCCGAAGGTCCGGCAGGAGCTCGGTGGCAGGGTGGAGCGGGCCGGTCATGGTCCGCTGGTACATGTACAAGATGTAGAGGGCGGCCAGGACGATTCCCAGCGTCGCGATCACGGCTGCCGGAATGGACACCGTGAAGGTGCCCGCCAGCACCAAGAACTCGCTGACGAACGGTGACAACCCGGGAAGCGACAGGCTGGAGAGGCCGGCCAGGAGGAACGTGCCGGCGAGCACGGGGGCGACCTTCTCGACGCCTCCGTAGTCGTCGATCATCTTCGAGCCGCGTCTGCTGACCAAGAAGCCCGTCACGAGGAACAGCGCCGCGGTGGAGAGGCCGTGGTTGAACATGTAGAAGGCGGCGCCGGTCTGGCCCTGGCTCGTCATCGCGAAGATGCCGAGCACGATGAAGCCGAAGTGAGATACCGAGGTGTAGGCGATCAGTCGGCGGATGTCCTGCTGACCGATCGCCAGCAGAGCGCCGTAGATCACCGAGATGACGGCTAGCGTGATCACGACGGGGGTAGCCCACCGGGAAGCCTCGGGGAAGATGTTCAGGCAGAAGCGCATCATGCCGAACGTGCCGATCTTGTCGAGCACGCTCACCAACAGCACCGACGTCCCCGGGGTCGCCTCGCTGGCTGCGTCGGGAAGCCAGGTGTGCACCGGCCACATCGGCGCCTTGACCGCGAACGCGATGAAGAAGCCCAGGAACAGCCAGCGACCGGTGGTCGTACCGATGTCGGTGCTCATCAGGTCTTCCAGCAAGTACGACGGCCCGCCGTCGTTGCCGGCGGATGCGACGTACAGGCCGACGACCGATGCGAGCATGAGCAACCCGCCGAACAGGCTGTAGAGCAAGAACTTGACTGCCGCGTAGGACCTCCGTGGGCCACCGAAGCCGCCGATCAGGAAGTAGATCGGGATCAGGGTCGCCTCGAAGAGCACGTAGAAGAGGAACACGTCGGTAGCGGCGAAAACGCCGATCGACAGACCCTCGAGGACGAGGATCCAGCCGAAGAACGTGTTGGCGCTCCACCGACCGCCGTCGGAGTCGTACCATGACGCCAAGATCACGACCGGCGTCAGGATCGTCGTCAGCAGCACCAGGAGGAGGCCGAGCCCGTCGAGCCCGACCGCGTAGTGCGCCCCGAACGAGTCGATCCAGTTGTACTGTTCGACGAACTGAAAGCCACCCTCGACGTCGAACTTCGCTGCCATCGCGATGGACACAGCGAGCGCCACCAGCGAGAAGCCGAGCGTCACCTGCTTGGCGATCGCGGTCCCCTTGGGTAGGAGCAGCACCACAGCAGCACCCACCAAAGGGAGCACCGCCAGGATGGTCAGCCAGGGAACAGTGGTCTCGCTACCGGTCATGCCAGCTTCACCGCCACCACAGCCAGGAGCAGCAGGGCGGAGCCCCCGAGCATGGACAAGGCGTACGACCGGACGAAGCCGCTCTGCCAGCGACGGACGCTACCCGATGTGCCGCCGACGAACGCAGCCAGCCCGTTGACGGCTCCGTCGACGCCACGGTTGTCGGCGTAGACCAGCGAGCTGGTGAGGTACTGGCCCGGCCGCATCAGCGCCACCTCGTTCAGCGCGTCGCCATAGAGGTCGGCCCGCGCAGCCTTGGTGAACGGCGAGACGCGCGCCGGCGCGTTCGAGGCGACCTTGTCGCGGCCGTACAGCACGAAAGCGACGGCGGCTCCGACGAGGACCACCAGGAACACCAGGATCGTGATCATGGTCGCCGGGATCGGCAGCTCCGCGTGCTCCTCGGGTCCGACCACCGGCTCGAGCCAGTCGACGATCCAGCCGTTGAACAGCAACACCCCACCGAGCAACGACAATGCTCCCAGCACGATCAAGGGCACCGTCATGACCAGTGACGACTCGTGCGGATGGGCCTCCTTGGTCCAGCGCCGCTCGCTGATGAAGGTCATCAGCATCAGCCGGGTCATGTAGAAGGCGGTGATGCCGGCGCCGACGAGGGCGCCGACCCCAATCAGAAGGTTCTCACCGAACGCCGCCTCGATGATCTTGTCCTTGGACCAGAAGCCGGAGAAGCCGGGGAACCCGATGATCGCGAGGTAGCCCACCGCGAACGTCGCGAAGGTCACCGGCATCGCGCCGCGCAGCGCACCATAACGCCGCATGTCGATCTCGTCATTCATGCCGTGCATGACGGACCCAGCACCGAGGAACATGTTGGCTTTGAAGAAGCCGTGAGTCAGCAGGTGGAAGATCGCGAAAGCGTAGCCGGCCGGGCCGATACCGGCGGCCAGCATCATGTAACCGATCTGGCTCATCGTCGACGCGGCGAGCACCTTCTTGATGTCGTCCTTGGCGCAGCCGATCACTGCACCCCACAGCAAGGTGACGAGACCGACGATCACCACCGCGGTCTGTGCCACCTCGGTCTGGTCGTAGATGAAGTTCGAGCGGGTGACGAGATAGACGCCGGCGGTCACCATCGTGGCAGCGTGGATCAGCGCCGAAACGGGGGTGGGACCCTCCATCGCGTCGAGAAGCCACGACTGCAGCGGCACCTGGGCGGATTTGCCGCAGGCAGCGAGAAGGAGGAGCAGACCCAGGGCTGTCGCGGTGCCCGACGTGGCTTGGTCCATCCCGGCAGACACCCCTTCGAACGAGGTAGAACCGAAGGTGGTGAACATGAGCATGATCGCCAGCGCCATCCCCACGTCACCCACCCGGTTGACGACGAACGCCTTCTTCGCCGCCACTGCGGCAGAGACTTTGTGCTGCCAGAAGCCGATGAGCAGGTACGACGCCAACCCCACGCCCTCCCATCCCAGGAAGACGGCGAGATAGTCGTCAGCGAGCACCAGCGTCAGCATCGCGGCCACGAACAGGTTGAGGTAGCCGAAGAAGCGGCGCCGCCGCTCGTCGTGGTCCATGTAGCCGATCGAGTAGATGTGGATGAGACTGCCGACGCCGGTGATGAGCAGCACGAAGACCGCTGAGAGTGGGTCGAAGAGCAGCGCGAAGTCCACGTGGAAAGAACCGACGTCGATCCAGCTGAAGAGCCGTTGCGTCAGCGCCTCGTCGGTTCCGTTGGCCAGTTGCACGAAGGCGACGAGTCCGACCACAAAGGAGGCGATTGGCGCAATCGCGCCCAGCAGGTGACCCCAACGGTCGGCGAGCCGGCCACCGAGCAGCAGCACCGCTGCACTGGCGGCAGGAATGGCGACGATCAAGTACAGCAGGCTCATCCAGCAGTCTCCTAGTACTTGAGCAGGCTCGCGTCGTCGACCGAGGCCGACCGACGGGTGCGGAAAATGGTCATGATGATCGCCAGCCCGACGACGACCTCGGCCGCGGCCACCACCATCACAAAGAAGGCGGCGATCTGACCGTCGAAGTTGCCGTGCTGCCGGGAGAAGGTCACGAAGGCGAGGTTGGCGGCGTTCAGCATCAGTTCGACGCACATGAAGACGACGATCGCGTTGCGCCGGACAAGGACCCCGACGGCGCCGACTCCGAACAGCATCGCCGACAAGACGAGAAAGGGCGTGGTGCTCACGTGTTGCCCTCCTCGATCTGTCGGCTCTCGGTCTCGATCTCGCGCTCGCCCGCGCGGTCCCGCGAGACATCTCGCACGGTGCCGCGCGCCCGCATCACTCGGGAGATCGACAGCTCCGATACGGTGCCATCTGGCAGCAGCGCAGGAGTGTCGACAGAGTTGTGACGGGCAAACGAACCCGGACCAGGCAGCGCCCCAGGGTGAATACCCGACGTTGCGTAGTCGTGCATCCGCTGGGTCACCATGTCGCGCTGCGTCGGCTTGGGGGTGAGCCGTTCCCGGTGCGCCAAGACCATGGCGCCGAGAGCGGCGGTGATCAGGAGCGCGCTCGTCACCTCGAAGGCGAAGACGTACCGGCTGAACAGCAGTGCTGCGATTCCCTTTACGTTGCCGCCTGCCTGCTCGCTGGCGTCGGCCAACCCGACTACGCTGCCCAGCGTCGCCTGCGAGATCGCAACCACCACGAGCAGGCCGAACAGCAGTCCCAGCACGACGGCGGTGACGCGCTGACCGCGCAGAGTCTCGACCAGGGAGTCCGACGAGTCGACGCCGACGAGCATGAGCACGAACAAGAACAGCATCAGCACTGCACCGGTGTAGACCACGATCTGCACGGCGAACAGGAACGGCGCGTTCTGGACGGCGTACAGCACCGCCAGAGAGATCATGATGACGGCGAGCAGCAGGGCGCAGTGCACTGCCTTACGCGCCATCACCATCGCGATGGCCGACACGACCATGATCGGCGCCAGCACCCAGAAGGCGATCATGCGGGCACCTCACCCTCGTCGGTGCCCCGCGTCGAGGTCCCCAGGCCGCGGTAGTACGCGCCGCCGTCGTCGCCGAGCCGCATCGGGTGTGGGGGTTGCTCCATCCCGGGAAGCAGCGGTGCCAACAGGTCGTTCTTCTCGTAGATCAAGTCGGCGCGGTTGTTGTCGGCGAGCTCGTACTCGTTGGTCATCGTCAGTGCCCGCGTCGGGCAGGCCTCGATGCACAGCCCGCACAGAATGCAGCGCAGATAATTGATCTGGTACACGCGGCCATAACGTTCGCCTGGCGAGAACCGCTCGTCGTTGGTGTTGTCGGCTCCTTCAACGTAGATCGCGTCGGCCGGGCACGCCCATGCGCACAACTCGCAACCAATGCACTTCTCCAGACCGTCCGGCCAACGGTTGAGCTGGTGCCTGCCGTGGAAGCGCGGCGCCGTCGCTAACTTCTCGAACGGGTACTGCTCGGTGACAACCTTCCTGAACATCGTCCGGAAGGTCACGCCGAAGCCCGCGACCGGATCCCAGAAGTGTTCCTTCGAGCTCGTGCCGGTGGACGGCGTACTAGCCACGGATGCTCTCCTGTCCAGAGGTCGGCGGCATCGGGGGAACGGGGTAACCGCCTTCGAAGTCGTCGTGCCGGATCTCCGGCCGGGCCTTCTCCTCTTCGTCGTCCGCGTCGCCGAAGAACCCGAGAGACACGAAAATCACGAGTGCGACCGCAGCTGCGATCAGCAGGTACTTGCGGTCGATGGGCCCGTCGAGGCTGAGGGCACGGACTGTGCCGACGGCCACGATCCAGATCAGCGCCGCCGGTATCAGCCGCTTCCAGCCGAACTGCATGAACTGGTCGTAGCGCAGCCGAGGCAGCGTCCCGCGCAGCCAAATGAAGACGAAGATGAACAAGAGCACCTTGGCGAGGAACCACAGCACCGGCCAGTAGCCCTGGTTGGCTCCTTCCCACAGCGACAGCGGCCAAGGAGCGCGCCAGCCGCCGAGGAACAGCGTGGTCGCCAGCATCGACACCGTGACCATGTTGATGTACTCGGCAAGGAAGAAGAACGCGAACTTGATCGAGGAGTACTCGGTGTGAAACCCGCCGACGAGCTCCCCTTCAGCCTCCGGTAGGTCGAACGGCGCACGGTTGGTCTCGCCGACCATGGCGATCATGTAGATCACGAACGACGGCAGCAAGATGATTCCGAACCAGAGGTCCTTCTGGGCGTCGACGATGCCCGACGTGGACATGGAGCCGGCGTAGAGGAAGACAGCAACGAAGGAGAGCCCCATCGCTACTTCGTAGGAGATCACCTGCGCCGATGATCTCAGCGCGCCCAACAGCGAGTACGTCGACCCTGACGACCAGCCGGCCAGGACGATTCCGTAGATCCCGACGGAGGCGACCGCAAGGATGTAGAGGACGCCGACGGGCAGATCGGTGAGCTGCAGCGGTGTCACGACATCGCTGAACGGCACCTTGACCTCAGGACCGAACGGGATGACCGCGACCGCCATGAAGGCCGGAATGGCTGAGAGCAGTGGCGCCATCACGTAGACGACCTTGTCGACCGCCGTGGGTACGAGATCTTCCTTGAGCATGAGTTTGACGCCGTCAGCGAGGCTTTGCAGCAACCCGAAGGGGCCGTGCACGTTGGGTCCGATGCGGTGCTGCATCCTGGCAACCACGCGCCGTTCGAGCCAGATGTTGAAGAGCGTGAACACCAGCAGGATGACGAACGCGAGCACCACTTTGATGAGTAGCACCCACCAGGGGTCGTGCCCGAAAGCGCTCAAGTCCTCGGCTGCGACGTCGACGGTTACCGCCATCACCCACCTCCTCGCAGGGTTACCGTGGAGCCGGCCCCGACACCCAGGTCACGGTGCAGATTGACGCCGCCCGAGTTACCGGGCAACCAGACGACGTCATCGGCAATGTCTGCGGGCGCGACAGGCCATGACCTCTGCCCGAGGTCCGTGGACACGATGACCGAGTCTCCCGCGGTCAGGCCAAGACGATCGAGCGTGACGAGGCTGACGAGGGCGGCCGGTTTGCGTCCGGTGGCCTGCAGGTACGGTTCACCGTCGACGCCCCGGGAGTCGTCGATGAGGGTGCGCCAGGAGGCGACGACCAGCTCGTCTTCGGCTACGGCTGCGGCAGGGGGCTGGGCCACCGGTGTGAACAGCGGGCGCTCGCCGTCCCATGGGCCAAGCTCGGTCATCTCCATGCGAGCCGCCTCTACGGTGCGGAACCCCAGCGACGTGTCGAGCTCCTCGCTGATGCCTGCCAGCACGCGGGTGTCGGTCAGCGCCGACGAACCGAGCACCTGCTCGAACGGCCGCACCCGGCCCTCCCAGTTGACGAACGACCCGCTCTTCTCGGCCATCGGTGCCACCGGGAGGACGACATCGGCAAGCGCGGTCACGGCTGACGTCCTGATCTCGATGCTCACGAGGAAGCCGACTGCCTCGAGTGCGGCCATCGCGGCTCTCGGGTCCTCGAGGTCATCGACCTCGACACCACCGACGACGAGCGCGCCGAGATCTCCGGATGCGGCCGCCGCCAGGATGGCTGCCGTGTCCCTGCCCTCGACGGCGGGCATGGTGGTCCCCCAGGTCGCACCGACGTCGACCCGGGCTGCGGCATCAGAAAGTGACCGACCACCGGGGAGCTGGTTCGGCAACAGGCCGGCTTCGAGGGCACCCCGCTCCCCGGCCCGGCGAGGCACCCATGCCAGTCTGGCGTTCGTCGACGCGGCCAGTGACACCACTGCGCTCAACAGTCCAGGTGTGGTGGCGGCGCGCTCACCGACCAGGATCACGCCTTCGGCATCGAGACCCAGATCAGCGTCGTTGGCCAGCGCCGCGACGCAGCTGGCCTCGTCGCCCGGCCGGGACCGGATTAGTCGACCATGCAGCTTCTCGAGGCCTCGTGAGGTGTGCGAGGCGACCGAGACGACGCGGGTGCCGTGCCCGCGCACCGCTTTGCGCAGGCGCAGGAACACAATCGGGGACTCGTCTTCTGGCTCAAAGCCCACCAGGACGACCGCGCTGGCGCGCTCGAGCTCAGCGTACGTCGCCGCCTGCTTGGTGGCGATGCAGGCCGCGAGGAAGCATGCCTCCTCGGTCGAGTGCGGCCGGGCACGGAAGTCGATGTCGTTGGTGCCGAGCACGGCACGCGCGAACTTGCCGTAGGCGTAGGCGTCTTCACCCGTGAGCCGGCCACCAGGAAGTACACCGACAGCGCCCGCTGCCGCCGCCAGGCCGCGCGCAGCGACGGAGAAGGCCTCCGGCCAAGACGCCGGCCGCAGCTCCTGGGACTCCTCGTCACGCACGAGCGGGCGGGTGATCCGGTCGCCGACCCGGTCGGACCAGAACGCGAAGCGGCCCTTGTCGCAGTTCCACTCCTCGTTGACCTCGGGGTCGTTGCCGGCGAGCCGACGGGTGACCTTGCCGCGCCGGTGGTCGGTACGCAGCGCGCAGCCGGACGCGCAGTGCTCGCAGACCGACGGGGTCGAGACGAGGTCGAACGGCCGTGAGCGGAAGCGGTACGCGGCCGAGGTGAGCGCACCGACGGGACAGATCTGGATGGTGTTGCCGGAGAAGTAGGACTCGAATGGCTCGTGCTCGTAGATGCCGACCTGCTGGAGTGGACCGCGCTCGACCATGGCGATGAACGGGTCGCCGGCGATCTGCTCGCTGAACCTCGTGCAGCGGGCACACAGCACGCAGCGCTCGCGGTCGAGCAGCACCTGGGCGGAGATGTTGATCGGCTTGGTGAACGTGCGCTTGGTTCCGGTGAAGCGCGACTCGCCGCGTCCGTTGGACATCGCCTGGTTCTGCAACGGGCACTCACCGCCCTTGTCGCAGACCGGGCAGTCGAGCGGGTGGTTGATGAGCAGGAACTCCATGTTGCCCTGCTGGGCCTTGTCTGCGACCGGGCTGGTGTGCTGCGTGCGCACCACCATCCCCGGTGCGACCTGCAACGTGCAGGAGGCCTGTGGCTTCGGGAGGGGGCGGCCGTTGCCGGCATCGGGGACGTCGACGAGGCACTGACGGCAGGCACCGACCGGGTCGAGCAGCGGGTGGTCGCAGAAGCGCGGGATCTGTATGCCGACCTGTTCGGCCGCCCGGATCACCAACGTGCCCTCCGGGACGGTGACCTCGACGTCGTCAACGGTCAGCGTGACCGTCTTGTCCTCCACGGCCTTCTCGGTGGTCTGGTCCACGGTCATGCAGAAACTCCCGCGGTGGCAGGTGTGTGGTCGAAGAGCGTAGCCGCGTGCCGGTCGAACGGGCAGCCGCCGTGACGCAGATGCTCCAGGTACTCGTCGCGGAAGTACTGGATCGACGACGTGATCGGCGCGGTCGCCCCGTCACCGAGAGCACAGAACGCGCGACCGAGGATGTTGTCGCAAAGATCGAGCAGCGTCTCGAGGTCGGCCTCGCTGCCTTCGCCGCGCTCCAGCCGGTCGAGTGTCTGCACCAGCCACCACGTCCCCTCGCGACACGGCGTGCACTTGCCGCACGACTCGTGCTTGTAGAACTCGGTCCACCGCAGCACGGCCCGGACCACACACGTCGTCTCGTCGAAGATCTGCAACGCCCGGGTGCCCAGCATTGAACCGGCGGCACCGATCGACTCGAAGTCGAGAGGGACGTCGAGATGCTCGCCCGTGAGCAGCGGCGTCGACGACCCACCGGGTGTCCAGAATTTCAGCTCGTGCCCGTCGCGGACCCCACCCGCGAGGTCGAGCAGTTCGCGCAGCGTGATTCCGAGCGGAGCCTCGAACTGACCCGGGTTGTTCACGTGACCGGACAACGAGAACAGGCCCATCCCCTTGCTCTTCTCGGTGCCCATCCCTGAGAACCACTCCGCCCCGTTGGCGATGATGCACGGCACGGACGCGATGGACTCGACGTTGTTGATCACCGTCGGTGACGCGTAGAGGCCCGCCACTGCCGGGAACGGCGGCCGTAGCCGCGGCTGTCCTCGGCGGCCTTCGAGCGAGTCGAGGAGTGCGGTCTCCTCGCCACAGATGTAGGCGCCGGCCCCGGCGTGGACGATCAGCTCGAGGTCGTAGCCGCAGCCATGGATGTCCTTGCCGAGGTGACCCGCAAGATAGGCCTCCTGCACGGCGCGCTGAAGTCGGCGTACGACGTGCAGCACCTCGCCACGCACGTAGATGAAGGCCACGTTTGCCCGGATCGCGTAGGACGAGATGATCACGCCCTCGACGAGTGTGTGCGGGCTCGCCAGCATCAGCGGCATGTCCTTGCAGGTCCCGGGCTCCGACTCGTCGGCGTTGACGACGAGATAGTGCGGCTTGCCGTCGCCCTGCGGGATGAACCCCCACTTCATCCCGGTGGGAAAGCCCGCACCACCTCGCCCACGCAGACCGGACGCCTTGACGATCTCGATGACGTCGTCCTGTTTCTCGCCGAGTGCCTTCTTTAGCGCGCCGTAGCCGCCTCGCTGCTCGTATGACGCAAGGGTCCACGCGCGGTCGGCATCCCAGTTGTCGGAGAGCACCGGGGTCAAGGTGTCGACCATCAGTGGGTTCCTCCTGCATCGGGGGCCTTGCCGTCGCTGTTGCTGTCAGACTTCGGCCCAGCGCTGTCGGCGGTGTCAGCGGGCGAGGCCGCGACTGCCACGTCGGACTCGGTGCGTGACGACTTGGCGGCCTGGTCGGCAGCGATCGCGTCTCCCGTGGTCGACTCGCTGCTCGGCTCGGGAGCGCGCCAGTTGCGCTCGCGGGCGAGCTTGAGGCCCGCCAGCGAGGCAGGGCCCGCCGCCGGGCCCTCGTCGGCGCGGTCGTCGGGGAAGCCGGCGAGCACCCGCTCCGCCTCCCTCCAGGTGCAGACGCGCGCGCCGCGGGTGGCGGTGACGACGTTTCCCGCCGCCAGGTCGTCGACGAGGGCGACCGCGGACTCCGGCGTCTGGTTGTCGAAGAACTCCCAGTTGACCGTCATCACGGGGGCGTAGTCGCAGGCGGCGTTGCACTCGATGTGCTCCAGCGTGACCTTTCCGTCGTCGGTGGTCTCGTCGTTGCCGACGCCGAGGTGGTCTTTCAACCGCTCGAAGATGAGGTCACCGCCCATCACCGCGCACAACGTGTTCGTGCAGACACCGACGTGGTAGTCGCCGACCGGACGGCGCTTGTACATCGTGTAGAACGTCGCGACACCGGAGACCTCCGCCGCGCTGATGTCGAGCACGTCGGCACACACCTCGATCGCCTCGGCGGTGACGAACCCCTCGCTGCTCTGGAGCAGGTGCAGCATCGGGAGCAGCGCCGAGCGGCTCTGCGGGTAGCGCGCCGCGATCTCGCGGAGCTCTCCTACGGTCTCGGGAGCGATCGTCACCGGTCGACACCTCCCATCACCGGGTCGAGGCTGGCGACGGCGACGACCACGTCGGCGATCTGTCCGCCCTCGCTCATCGCGGGCACGGCTTGCAGGTGGACGAAGGACGGGTCGCGGAAGTGCGCCCGGTAAGGCCGGGTGCCGCCGTCGGACACGACGTGGCAGGCCAGCTCACCCCGCGGCGACTCGACCACGCCGTAGGCCTGGCCGGTCGGCACGCGGAAGCCCTCGGTGACGAGCTTGAAGTGGTGGATCAACGCCTCCATCGACTCGCCCATGATGTGGCGGATGTGGTCGAGGGAGTTTCCCATGCCGTCGGATCCCACCG
>JACCVZ010000001.1 GCA_013697905.1 Nocardioidaceae bacterium | reverse complement strand
GCTGGGACGAGATCATGTTCGGAAAGGGCAAGGACGAGTAGTGGGCTACTTCGTCACGGGCGGCTCCGGCTTCATCGGCCGGCACGTGGTGGAGGAGCTCCTCTTGCACCGCCGCGGACCGATCCGTGTGCTGGTTCGCGAGACGTCGCTCGACCGGTTCGACTTTCTGCACCGAACCCGCTGGAGATCGTCGCGGCGGATCACGCCGGTCACCGGCGACCTGACCGCCCCCGTGCTCGGCATCGAGGAGCCCTGGGCAGCGGCGCACGCAGCCGACGTCACGCACTTCTTCCACCTTGCCGCGTTGTACGACATGTCCGCGTCGTCGGATAGCAACGAGCAGCTCAACATCGGCGGCACCCGGGAGGCCGTTGGCCTCGCGGCAGCGCTGAGGGCCGCAACGTTCCATCACCTCTCGTCGGTGGCGGTCGCGGGCGACTACCAGGGTGTCTTCGACGAGACGATGTTCGACCAGGGACAGGAACTGCCGTCGCCGTACCACAAGACGATGTACGAGTCGGAGCGAGTCGTCCGGACCCAGTCCGTCGTCCCGTGGCGGATCTACCGGCCGGCCATCGTGCTCGGCCACTCCGAGACCGGGGCGATGGACGAGATCGACGGGCCGTACTACTTCTTCCCTCTGCTCAAGCGGCTGCGGGACTCGTTGCCGCAGTGGGCACCTCTCCTCGGCGTAGACCTGGGTGACACCAACGTGGTGCCCGTCGACTATGTCGCCCGGGCGATCGTTCACCTGGCGCATCAGCGCGGACTCGACGGGCGGACGTTCCACCTGATCAACCGCGACCCGCAGTTTACGGTCGAGGTGATCAACACGCTGGCAACCGCGGCGAAGGCCCCCCGGTTCGCCGTTCCCGTACAACCCCGCTTCGTGCGGGCGCTGCCACCGTCTCTCGCGCCGATCAACCTGCTGACGTCGCTGCTGCGGACTCCTGCCGCGCAGCCGGCACTGGACCAAACGATCGGACGTCTCGGCATACCACCGGAGGTGCTGGGTCACCTGTCGTTACCCTCGACGTTTGCATCGCGGCACACGGAGCAGGCACTGGCCGACTCCGATGTCGAGTGCCCTGACCTCGGCAGCTACGCAGCTGTGTTGTGGGACTACTGGGAGCAGCACCTCGACCCGACCACCGCAAACGACTCCGACCTTCGTGACGCCCTGTCGGGCCGCACGGTGGTCATCACGGGCGCCAGCTCAAGCATCGGCAAAGCGACGGCTCTGAAGGTCGCACAGGCCGGTGGGGTGCCGTTGCTCGTGGCGCGAGGCACGGATGGCCTGCTCGAGACCCGCGTCGGCATCGAGGCAGCCGGGGGTGTCGCGTACGTGTACTCGTGCGACCTTGCCGACCTCGGCGCGATCGACCGGTTGGCCAAGAAGATCGTCGCCGAGCACGGCCAGGTGGACTACATCGTCAACAACCCGGGCGGGTCGATCCGAGGGTCGCCGCCCCTGTCCGTGGACCATTTCCACGACCTCGAACTGACGATGCAGCTCCACTACTTCGCAGCGATCCGGCTGGTGATGGACCTGCTGTCGGCCATGCAGGGGTCGACGGCCGGGCACGTGGTCAACATCAGCTCGATCGGAGTGCAGGGCAACCCGCAGCGCTTCTCGGCGCACGTGGCGAGCAAGGCAGCGCTCGACGCGTGGAGCCGAGTAGTGAGCTCGGAGCTGGTCGGCGACGGCGTTACGTTCACCACCATCCACATGCCACCGGTCAAGACGCCGATGACCGACGCCCCCACGACGATCGAAGACGCGTTCCCGACGATCTCCCCTGCGATGGCGGCGGACCTGGTGATGAGGGCGCTCAAGAACCGCCCGCACGAGATCAACGCGGCGCTCGGGACCGCTGGCGAGGTGGCGCATGCGCTGCTGCCGACGACAGCGTTCCAGCTCCTGCACCGGGCATACCAGGTGTTCCAAGGCTCGTCGGCGACCGGTGGAGACGAGTCGTCGGACAGGTGACGAACGAGCCGCGGCTCCTCGCCAGGATCCTCAAGGGCGTCCACTGGCTACTCCCTGCCCTGCCATGCAGCGAACTGCGGGAGGTCGCGTTGCACGTTCCAGCAGTTGCGCCGCTCGCGAGCTGGATCAGTGGAGCAAGGTCAGCTCGAGTCGTCGCCGGTGGCCACCGGGCGCGACGGGTCGGTGATCCACCCGCTCCACGAGTCGGCATACAGGCCGGCGTCGAACCCGGCGACCTGCAGCGCCAGCACCTGATGGGCTGCGGTGATCCCGCTCCCGCAGTATGCCGCCGTAGGTACCTCAAGACTGACGCCCAAGCCCGCGAACCGGCGACGCAGCTCATCCACGCCGAGGAACCGCCCGTCGGCATCGACGTTGTCGGTGGTCGGTGCGCTGATCGCGCCGGGAATGTGCCCGGCCACCGGATCGACCGGCTCTGACCGACCGGTGTACCGCTCGGTGGCACGCGCGTCGAGCAGTGCACCTGAGCGCGCCACTGCTGCCGCCCCGGTGGCGGTCAGCACGGCGAGATGGCCGGGCCTCGCCACGAACCCCGTGTCCGCGGGAGCAGGTTGGTCCATGG
>JACCVZ010000384.1 GCA_013697905.1 Nocardioidaceae bacterium | reverse complement strand
TTCGGGATCGAGAACGAGTACGGCGTCACCTGCACGTTTAAAGGTGCTCGGCGCCTGTCTCCCGACGAGGTCGCCCGCTACTTGTTCCGGCGCGTCGTGTCCTGGGGCCGCTCCAGCAACGTGTTCCTGCGTAACGGCGCCCGCCTCTACCTCGATGTCGGCAGCCACCCGGAGTACGCCACCCCCGAGTGCGACTCAGTCACCGACCTCGTCACCCACGACAAGGCAGGCGAACGGGTCCTCGAAGGGCTGCTCGTCGACGCCGAGCGTCGGCTACGTGACGAGGGTATCGCCGGCGACGTCTACCTGTTCAAGAACAACACCGACTCGGCCGGCAACTCCTACGGCTGTCACGAGAACTACCTGGTCGGACGCCACGGTGAGTTCGCCCGGCTCGCCGACGTCTTGATCCCCTTCCTGGTGAGCCGTCAGATCGTCTGCGGCGCGGGCAAGGTGCTGCAGACACCCCGGGGAGCGGTGTACTCCGTCAGCCAGCGGGCAGAGCACATCTGGGAAGGCGTATCCAGCGCCACCACCCGATCCCGGCCGATCATCAACACCCGAGACGAGCCGCACGCCGACGCCGAACGGTTCCGCAGGCTGCACGTCATCGTCGGTGACTCGAACATGAGTGAGACCACCACGATGCTGAAAGTCGCCTCGACCGATCTCGTGCTGCGGATGATCGAGGCGGGTGTCGTGATGCGTGACATGACAATGGAGAACCCGATCCGGGCGATCCGCGAAATCTCGCACGACATGACCGGTCAACGACGCGTGCGGCTCGCCAATGGCCGCGAAGCGTCTGCGCTCGACATCCAGAACGAGTACCTGTCCAAGGCGCGCGACTTCGTCGACCGGCGCGAGATGCACACCCCCACCGTCGACGCGGCACTCGACCTTTGGGAGCGCGGACTGAAGGCGGTCGAGTCCGACGACCTGAGCCTCGTCGAGCGCGAGATCGACTGGGTGATCAAGTACCGACTGATCGAGCGCTACCGGGCGCAGCACGGCCTCGGCTTGTCCTCGGCACGCGTCGCCCAGCTCGATCTCGCCTATCACGACATCCACCGCGACCGTGGCCTGTACTACCTGCTCCAGCGCCGCGGGGCCGTCGCCCGGCTGACCACCGACCTGGCGGTGTTCGAGGCGAAGTCGGTGCCGCCGCAGACGACACGGGCACGACTGCGCGGGGAGTTCATCCGCAAGGCTCAAGAACGGCGGCGCGATTTCACGGTCGACTGGGTGCACCTGAAGCTCAACGACCAGGCCCAGCGCACCGTGCTGTGCAAAGACCCCTTCCGCTCCCACGACGAACGGGTCGAGCGCCTGATCGAGTCGATGTGAGGCTACGCTAGGCCGTCGTTGTCGTTGTCTCCTGTTCGTCGTGAGGGGTTCTCCGTGCGTCGCACCGTCGCCGGTCTGGTTGCGCTCCTGTCTTTGCTGACCGCCGCCGGTTGCGGCGGTGATGGCGGTGGAGACGTCTCGCAACCACCGGCCCGCCGAGGCACCATCGACGACATCTCTGTCACCGGAGGAGTCGGTTCGGAGCCGCGCATCGACTTCAAGGCGCCGCTCGCCTTCGACAAGACGCAGGGAAAGATCCTAGACAAAGGTCCAGGCGCCGGTGACCAGGTGACTCGGCTGTCGACGGTGACGGTCAACTACACCGGTGTCAATGCCAGCGACGGCACGACATTCGACAGCACCTGGCCGGCCGGCGAGCCGGCCACCTTCCAACTCGACCAGGTGATCAAGGGTTTCGCGACCGGACTGCAGGGTGCGCATGCCGGTGACCGTGCGGTGCTGGCGATCACGTCGCAGGACGGCTATGACCCGGTCGGCAACGGTTCGTCGATCAGCAAGGGCGACAGCCTCGTGTTCGTGGTCGACGTGGCGAAGGTGACGAACCCCAAGCCGATCAGCCAGGCCGACCTGCCCACGATCGAGATGAAGGACGGCGAGCCCTCGAAGTTCGTGGCGTCTGACAGCACCCCCGCCGACGTGGGCCTGCTCGGCAGCTACGTGCTCACGGAGGGCAAGGGCCGCGCTGTCACGGCTGCCGACACCCTGACGGTCAACTACCTCGGCCAGGTCTACCCCGACGGGCCGGTCTTCGACGAGTCGTACTCGAAGAAGAAGCCGGTGAGCTTTCCCTTGAGCGGCGTCATCGAGGGGTGGAAGCAGGGCCTGCTGGGACAGAAGACGGGGTCGCGGGTAATCCTGACGATCCCCAGCGAGCTCGGCTACGGAAGTGCGGGACAGGGCGCAAAGATCCCACCCGACTCCGACCTGATCTTCGTGATCGACATCCTCAAGGCCAAGGCCAGCTGACCTGGTACGACGTCCGACAAGGAGGCTCGGTGACGAAGCGCAAGTCAGAACGGCTGATGAACCTCACGATCTGCCTGCTGGTCGCGCGCACCTTCATCAGCAAGGGGCGAATCCGCCAGGCGGTCGAGGCGTACCACAACATGGGCGACGACGCCTTCGACCGGATGTTCGACCGCGACAAGGAGGAGCTGCGCGTCCTCGGCATACCGATCGAGACCGGCTCGATCGAGAAGGCATTCGAAGACGACGTAGGCTACCGCATCCGACGTGACCGGTTCGAGCTTCCGGAGGTGAGCCTGGAGGCGGACGAGGCGGCTGTGGTGGGTCTGGCTGCTCGGGTGTGGCAGCACGCGAGCCTGGCCTCGGCAACCACCCAGGGGCTGCGCAAGCTCCGCGCCGGAGGCGTCGACGTCGACGAGTCCGCGTTGGCCATCTTGGAGCCGCAGCTCGCCACCGACGAACCCGCGTTCGACTCGGTCTTCGCGGCAGTCACGCAGCGTACGCCGATCGAGTTCGACTACCGGACGGCCTCCTCGGCCCAGCTGAGGATCCGACACCTGGAGCCGTGGGGCATCGTCTCGTGGCACGGCCACTGGTACGTCGTGGGTCACGACCGCGATCGTGACGACGCCCGAATGTTCCGGGTCTCCCGCATCGATGGCGAGTCCCGGCCGATCGGCCCAGCGGGCAGCTACGCCCCGCCCGACGACCTCGACCTGCGGGCCCTGGCCCAGACGCTCGCGCCGCCGCATCCGCACAGCAGTGCCACCGTTCGGGTCCGTCGTGGAGCTGGGGACGCGCTGCGTCGGCGCGCCGTCAGAAGCCACCAGGTCGACGACCAGTGGACGGAGATCGAGCTGGCGTACGGAAGCGGCACCTCGCTCGCCGACGAGCTCGCGTCCTTCGGCCCGGACGTGGTGGCGATCGCGCCCGACGAGGTCCGTGACGCCGTCGTACGCCGACTGTCCCTGGTGGCGGGAGCAGGGCCATGACTCTCAACGCCCAGGACCAGGTGGAGCGGATGCTGGCCCTGGTGCCCTACCTCCGCGGGCGCGACGGCATCTCGGTTGACGACGTGGCGCGGGACTTCGGGGTCAAACCGAGTCAGATCGTGAAGGATCTGAAGGTGCTGTGGTTCTGCGGCCTTCCCGATGCCGTCACCGGCGACATGATCGACATCGACATGGAGGCGCTCGACGGGGAGGGGATTGTCAAGCTTGCCAATGCCGACTACCTGACCCGACCCCTGCGGCTCGCCCCGCACGAGGCGCTGGCTCTCATCGTCGCGCTGCGGACTCTGCGCGAGGCCAGCGGCGACAGCCAGCGTGACGCCGTCGACAGAGCGTTGTCCAAACTCGAGCGCGCCGCCGGCGAGGTGGGGCAGTCAGCGGACGCCGTCGATGTTCACGTCGATGCCGGCGACGCCGCCGTACGCAGCATCATCGACCAGGCGCTCGCCGGCAAACGGCGGGTGCACCTGTCGTACTACGTCCCTGGGCGTGACGAGACCACCGAGCGCGATGCCGACCCGATGCGGCTGGTGTTCGCCGAAGGTCAGGGGTACCTCGAGGCGTGGTGCCACCGGGCCCGGGAGACCCGGCTGTTTCGGCTCGACCGCATCTCCGCGGTAGAGGTGCTCAATGCCGAGGCGACGCCACCAGCCGGTGTCCGGCCGAAGGATCTGTCCGGCGGGCTCTTCCAGCCCGATCCCGACGACCCCCTGGCCGTGCTGGACCTGGCGCCCGGCGGCCGCTGGGTAGCCGACTACTACCCGATCGAAAGCCGCGAGGAGACGACGGCCGGGCGGCTGCGAATCGGTCTGCGCTACCGTGACCGGGGCTGGCTCGAGCGGCTCGTCCTGAGGCTTGGCGGCGAGGCCGAACTGCTCGAGCCGGAGTCGCTCGCAGCATCCGTCCGCGGCCGCGCCCACGCCGCTCTGGCCAACTATTCGACCTGATTCACGGTCAAGGCCGGTCGCTCCCCAAAGGACCGCGTACGATGGGGACAACCACGTCGTCAACGCGTAAGAGGGATCATGGGAAGTCTTGGACCAACCGAGCTGCTGCTCATCTTGCTTGTTCTGGTGCTCCTCTTCGGCGCCCGGAAGCTTCCTGACCTCGCCCGCGGTACCGGTCGGGCGCTACGCATCTTCAAGGCCGAGACCAAGGGTCTCGTCGATGATGACGACGACCCCGACAACCCCGACAACCGGCGCTCGGCTGGCACCTCTCGAGGCGAGATCACTGCCGAGCGTTCGCAGCCGACGGCGATCGACCCTTCGGCGCCGAGCCCGCAGGCCGAGTCCAGCAGCACGTTGCCACCCACGCACACCGAGAAGTGACCGTCGCCTCCCCGGCACGCTGAATGGTCACCCTGAACCGGAGGCACGGCAGCGGAAAGTCAGAGCCGCCTCCGCCCGACGACGGCAAGATGAGTCTCATCCAGCATCTGCGGGAGCTGCGGCGGCGGCTGGTCGTCTCGGTGATAGTGATCGTCATCGGTTTCATCGTGGGCTTCGTCTACTACGACGAGATCTCGAGGATCCTCACCAACCCCTACACCAGCACCGTGCAGCGGCTTGCGCGCGAGCAGGGAGTAAGGTCCGTGCCGGTTGTGTCCGGCGTCGCCACCCCGTTCCTGCTGCAGATGAAGGTCTCGCTCGTCTCGGCGATCGTGCTCGCCAGCCCCGTGTGGCTGTATCAGATCTGGGCGTTCATCATGCCGGGGCTGCACCGCACCGAGCGCAAATGGACGATCCTCTTCGCCGCGATCGCCGGCCCGCTCTTCCTGGCCGGCGTGGCGCTCGGCTACTACGTGCTGCCGAAGGGCCTGGCCGTGCTGATCGGGTTCACGCCCGACCAGGTGACCAACCTGGTCGACCTGAACGGCTATCTCAGCTTCATCCTGCGCATCCTCCTCGTCTTCGGCATCTCCTTCGAGATCCCGCTCTTCGTGGTGCTGCTCAACCTGGCTGGTGTGGTGCAGGCGCGGCACCTGGCGCGGTGGCGCTCCTGGATCATCTTCGGGACCTTCATCTTCGCCGCCGTCGCCACCCCCTCGACCGACCCGATCACGATGCTGATGCTGGCGACACCCATGACGGTGCTGTTCTTGATCTCCGAGCAGATTGCCCGCTTCGTCGACCGCCGCCGTGGACGGGCTGGCACCTCTGACTACGCTGAGTATGACGACGACGAAGCGTCGCCGATCTGAGCCTCGCCCACCGCTCGGCCGGTCCACCGACCGGCGGCTGTGCTTGCTGACCGTCCGCTCCCTAGGAGTCGCACCATCGCCCTCGTGGACCCCTTCGACCTGCCGGAGTGGCTCGGCACCGAGCCCGTGACATGGGCGGCGACGACCCCCCTCACCGACGGACCGCTGGTCACCGGCCAGCTGACAGGACCGTCCGGTCAGGTCGAGCCGCTCGACCTGATGGCCTGCGACGCGGCGTACCCGAAGCCGGTTCTGGACGAGGACGAGCGGCGGAAGGCTCACCAGGCGTGGCAGTTCGGTGAGGTGCTGCTGGTCGCCCATGAGGGCCGGTCGACGGCGGCGATGCCGGGTTCGCGGTTCGACGCGAACGACGCTTGTGAGGTCATCCGCCGGGTCGCGAAGGCGGTCGGGGCCAGCGCCCCGCACTTCACCGTGTCGATCGCGCTGTAGCCTGC
>JACCVZ010000347.1 GCA_013697905.1 Nocardioidaceae bacterium | reverse complement strand
GGCCACAAGGCTTCGCAGAAGTAGAACTCGCTGTGTGCGCTCTGCCACAGCAGGAATCCGCCAAGCCGTTGCTCCCCGGAAGTCCTGATCACGAGGTCGGGGTCGGGCTGGCCGCGTGTGTAAAGGTGCTCGGCGATGTGTTCGACATCGATGACGTCGGCCAGCTCCTCGATCGTGGTTCCGCGGGCCGCATGCTCGTGGAGCAGCGACCGAACCGCGTCGGCAAGCTCACGCCGCCCGCCGTAGGCGACCGCGATGTTGACGGTCATCCCGTCGACGTCGGCGGTCGCGTCGGCTGCTGCCTTGAGCCGGGCCGCGCTCGCAGCCGGCAGCAGGTCGAGCGCACCGACCGGGTAGACGCGCCAGCGGCCGGTCTCGGCCAGCTCGTCGACCAGGTCGCCGATCACTCGCATCAACGGCTCCACCTGCTCGGTCGGGCGGGCAAGGTTGTCGGTGGAGAGCAGCCACAGCGTGACGAGCTCGACCTGCAGCTGGTCGCACCAACCGAGGAACTCCTCGATCTTGTCGGCGCCGGCAAGATAGCCCTCCTCGACCTGTTCGCCGACGCCCCTAGCCCAGCGGCGGTTGCCGTCGCACATGACGCCGATGTGATGGGGGATCTTGTCGGCGGGAAGGCTGCGCAGGATGCGCCGTTCGTAGACGTCGTAGGCCAAGGACCAGATCGACGCCATCCTCGAGACCTTCCTCTCGTTCGACTACGACGCTGCAGCGCGCGGGCCGTCCGTGGCATCACGCATCCCATCCGAGGCTACGGGATGAAAGTCCGTGAAATGGCCTCTACGGTTAGGACATGATCGCGCAGCCCACTTCTCTCCTCAAGGAGGCTGCCCGGGAGATCAAGCCACAGTTGCGTGGCTGGTTGCACCTGGGCACGTTCCCGTTGAGCGTTGCGGCCGGCATCGTGCTCGTCTCTTTGTCCCCCGACGCCAAGACACGCATCGCGTCGGGTGTGTTCGCCCTGTCGTCATCGATGCTGTTCGGCTCCTCGGCCTTGTTCCACCGCGGCCACTGGGGACCCCGTTGGCATCGCGTCCTGCGCCGAATCGACCACTCGAACATCTTCTTGCTCATCGCCGGGACGTACACGCCGTTCGCACTCATGCTGCTGGACGACACCAACGCTCGGATCCTGCTGAGTCTGGTCTGGGGCGGGGCGCTGCTCGGGATCGCGTTTCGGATCTTCTGGATCGGCGCGCCCCGATGGCTGTACCTCCCCGTCTATGTCGCGCTGGGGTGGGCGGCGATCTTTTGGATGGGTGACTTCGCTGCGTCTGCAGGCCCGGCCGTGCTTACGCTCATCGTCGTCGGCGGCGGGCTCTACTCGGTAGGTGGTGTCGTCTACGGACTCCAACGGCCTAACCCGATCCCCCACCTGTTCGGGTTCCACGAGGTCTTCCACACCCTCACCATCGCGGCCTTCGTCGTTCACTACATCGGCGTCTCGATGATCGTCTACAGCCGCCGCTGACCCGCGGCGCCGTGGGGCTCGCAGAGCAGATCAGGGGAGGCGGAGTGCGTCGGCGAGCTTGTTGCTCGGCAGGAACTGCACGGACTCGACGCCGCCCTCGTCTGGCGCGTCCGGGCCGGAGTACCCGCTCACGAAGTAGTTGCCGCAGCGGCGGAACGAGAACCCGATGACGTCGCCCCAGGTGGTCACCCCGTACGTCGGGGGTGCGATCACGCCCGCGGCCGGGCAACGGTCGACCTGCTTGGCCGGTCGTGTGTTCAGATCCCGGATGGCGGTCGGCCACTCGTCGTTGAGCAGCTGCACCGCGGCCGGCTCGGCTACTCCGGGGTCGCCGGACGCGCACACCAGGAACTTCGTGAAGCGCGTTTCCGTGTCCGGCCGGGCGCCACGCGTGAGAGGGACACGCGGATCAGGACCGGGGACGTTATCCAGGCAGCCGATGCCGAGAGCGGTCAGCTGCTCCGGCTGCAGGCGTTGGCGCTGCTGCGCCAGCGCGTCCTGAAAGGCGACGAGCACGTCGCCGGATGCCACGCGCCGCCCCGTCACCGTCAGGTCACTGCATTGGTTGCTCACCGCGACGGTCTCCACGCTGCCGTCGGGGTAGGCCACGACGAACGTGTAGGGGTCCGGGGCCACGCGGATGGCGGCACATCGGTCCGGGTCCGCCTCCGGAAGCTGCCGCACGGAGGCCAAGAAGTCGTCGTCGAGGGCCAGCTCCAAAGCGTCGCGCGGTGGCAGCCACGGCCGGTCGGTCCCTCCGTCTACCGTTGCAGCACACAGCCGGATCGACTGTACGTCGCCGCGGATCCCGTCGGTCGTTTGCTGGTCCGCCGCCGCGGTCCCGAGATCGTACGGCGTCGCAGGGCACGGCGTGGTGGCGAACGGGTCGACGCGCCGCCCATCTCCTGGGCTGCTGGATGCGCCCGCATTCGTGTCGGGGCCGATGTTCTGCGTCCGAATCGAGGTCAGCAGGTGCGGCGTCATCACCACCACTGCGGCCGTCGCCGCCACCGCGAGCACCCCGGCGGTCCCATGCCGCGTCCGCTGCCGTCGAGCCCGGGCGGCCACCTTCGCCGCCCGCGCGCTCACACCCGGGTCTTTCGGAGTGACGCGGGCGAGGACTTCGCGGATGCGCTCGGGATCGCCGTCGCGTTTCGGATCCTTCATGGCGTCTCCTCATCGGAGGGCATCAGCAGCGGGGAGGAGCGAAGCGAATTCAGTGCACGCGCCGTCTGGCTCTTGACCGTACCGACGCTGACACCGAGGGCATCGGCGGTCTGCACCTCGGTCAGGTCGTCGAAGTACCGCAGCACCACAACCGCGCGCTGCCCGCGGGTCAGGGTCGCGAGCGCCGCGAGCACGTCCTGACGCAGCTCGACCAGGTCGGCGTCAGCAGTCGCTGCCCGTTCGGGCAGCACATCGCTCGGCAGCTCGCCGGTCCAGGCACGTCGCCACCAGTCCGTGTACGTCGTCACGAGGCAGCGCCGCACGTATCCGTCGACGGCACCGTCGCGGGCGATCTTGTCCCAGCGGCGCCACGCCTTGAGCAGCGCGGTCTGAAGCAGGTCCTCAGCCTTGTGGGCGTCCCCGGTCAGCAGCCAGGCACTCCGCCACAGACTGGAGCTGCGGGAGACGACAAACTGCTCGAAGCTCGGCGTCAGCCGCGTGCGCGGTGCAGCGGAGTCGGACGGCCCCGCTGCAGGATCCGCCCGCTGCCCCCGGCTCTCACCCATGCACACAGCCTCACTCATCACCCCACACAACGGGTCGTGGACGGACAAAGGTTGTCAGCGCAGTGCCTGCAG
>JACCVZ010000339.1 GCA_013697905.1 Nocardioidaceae bacterium | reverse complement strand
GTTGTCGTTGGCGCAGGGACCATGGTCCTGCTGGACCGTCACCAGGAGGGAGTCGGCATGAGGGGGCTGCCTTCGTGGTACGTCGACGATGAGGACGACGTCGCGATGCCTGGGGCCAGGGTCAGGGTGCTCACCGATGTTGAGCACAGCGACGACGAGCAGCTGCGGATGTCGGACATCGGCAAGCTTGCTCGGCGTGCTCGTCGGCGGATCGTCGGTGCCGCGCGGGCTGACGACCGGCCGACCTTCGCTGGGCTGATCTCTGACCACCTCGGCGTACCTCTGGAGGGACTGGAGGTAGTTGAGGAGTCGTGGCCGTCCTACGACCTGGTCAACGTGCAAGTTGGGTTGAACGTGTGGCTGGAGGAGACGGGTCCGGATGCGTCGTCCCCGCAGCGGACGTACCGGTTGGTCGGATTGGCCAACTACCGCCACCGGGAGTTCGGCCTCACCGACCTGTTGCAACGCGGCGGGGAGGACTACGGGCCGACGCCGGGCAACGTGTCCTGGTCCAACCTGGCCAGCGGTCCTGACGGGCGAGTTCAGCGCGCGGTCCGAGCAGGTCTCTACCTGGTCACCGACGGAGAAGCGCGGTCGGCGATCCTCGTTTTAGCCGCGGATCCTGAGAGCGGCATGGGGGCCGCGCAGCTGCAGGTCGTCTCGAACCGTCCGGGAGTTGCCGGCACGGTCGCAAAGGAGCTCCGCCAGCTCGCGCTCGTCCACAACGTATTCCGTGGGCAGGTCATCTCCTTCGGCCGGGAAATGTTCGGTGAGCGTGGCGCCGCCCTGCAGTTCCACCGCCGGCCCGCGCTGTCCGCGGACGATGTGATCCTGCCGGCGGAGACCCTGGCCGCGATCAGCCGGCAGGTCGTCGGCGTCGCGACGCATCGCCAGCGTCTGCTCGCAGCTCATCAGCACTTGAAGCGGGGTCTCCTGCTCTACGGACCGCCAGGCGTGGGAAAGACACACTCGGTGCGCTACCTCACCAGCCAGCTCTTCGGCGTCACGATCGTCCAGCTGACGGGGGACTCCCTGCGGCTGATCGGCACCGCCTGCTCGGTGGCCCGCGCGCTCCAGCCGGCCATGGTCGTGGTGGAGGACGTCGACCTGATCGCGGAGGACCGCGGGATGCACCCCGGCCACCACCCGCTGCTCTTCCAACTGCTCAACGAGATGGACGGGCTCGCGGAGGACGCCGACGTGGTGTTCCTGTTGACGACCAACCGGGCCGACGTCCTCGAGCCCGCCCTCGCGGCCCGTCCCGGTCGCGTCGACCAGGCGGTGCCGCTGAACCTGCCGGACGCGGATGCCCGAAGGTGCTTGATCCACCTCTATCGCGGCGCACTCGTCGTCGACGAGAGCCGGTTGAACACCGTGATCGCCAGGACCGAGGGGGTCACGGCCTCATTCCTCAAGGAGTTGCTCCGCCGTTCCGCCCTCATCGCCGCGAGCGAGTCCCGCTGCGGGGACATCGCCGTCACCGCCGACCAGCTCGACACCGCACTCGACGAGCTGCTCGACACGCGCAACGCGATGACCCGAGTGCTACTGGGCGGGGGTAAGGATTAGGAGAATCGGCGCCTTTGAGGAGGCCGGCGAGGTGACTGGCGCTGTCGTGGTCGTGGATGTCCTCCGGGCCTTTACGACCGCGGCGTACGCCTTTGCCGTCGGCGCCCGACGGATCTGGCTGGTCAGCTCGGTCGAGGAAGCCCTGACGCTGAAGTCGACGCGGCCGCGGACGCTGGCGATGGGGGAAAATCACGGGCCGCCGGGTGCCCGGATTCGACTTCTCCAACTCCCCGGCGGAGCTCGCTGAAGCGGACCTCGCCGGGTACGACGTCGTCCAGCGCACCTCAGCTGGCACCCGCGGTGTCGTCGAGGCCAGCTCGGCGACACGGCGCTGGTGCGCCAGCCTGGTCTGCGCGACCGCGACCGCGGCTGCGGTGACCGAAAGCGGTTTGGGTAAGCCGAGCTACGTCATCACCGGGTGGTTCGATCCCCAGCACCCCGGCGAGGACGACGTCCAAACCGCCCGGCTGATCGAACGGATCCGCCGCGGCAAGCCGACCCGCGTCGAGCAGACCGTCGCGGCCATCGCCGGTAGCCGCGAAGCCGCCGTCACCCTCGCCCTTGGACCGGAGCACGCCGACCCACGCGACCTTGAGCTCGCCACCCGCATCGACGCGTTCGATTTCGCCAGAGAAGCCGAACAGACCCCGGACGGCCTCCGGCTCGACATGCGTAGCTGAGGACCGTCAAGCACGCTGCACCGCGCCGTCGGTTGTCCAGAATAGGAACCCGCTGCCGCGGCGCAAGAGGCGGAGCGCACCACGAGGAGCCAGCCGACCCCCGACCCTGCACGCGCATCGGCGCGTCATAGCGCCCAGAAAGACACACGTTCTTTTCATGCGTCAGGAAGATCAAACGTCTGGAGCCGATATGCGCCGGTAGCGATTATGCCCCTCGCGGGCGTTACCTTCGTTCGCCTCCGAAACATGATGAACGACTCCGTGCGACGGGGCCACGGGGGCATCTCCCGATGACCACGGCGATGGAGTGCGCTGCACGATCACCGCTGCAGGCCGCAGTCATTCGGTGTGCCGGGGCTGAGTGGCTCTGGCTTCGGCGTCGTGTCCAGGGCTCTCTTGAGCCTGGTCAGGGTCTGGCGGCAGCTGCGCGCACTGGAGTGGTCAGGGCCCAGCGCGGCGTCAAAGATGAGGCTCGCCGAGTCCGGTAGGTCCACCGCGGCGGCACGGTGACCTGCTGTTCCCGTAGCAGGGCGAGGTTGTTCAGAAGCCTGCCGACGTCGACATGCATGGGGCCGAGCGGGTCGGTCTTGGTGCGCAGCGATTGTAGGTATGCGCTCTCGGCGGCCCGTAGACGTCCGGTCTAGGAGTACAGCGCGGCCAGGTTGCCGATATAGGCCGCCACCTTATGGTGGTCGGGTCCGTAGTGGTGGGCAAAGGTTGCGAGGACACGCTGGAATTGGGGTTCGGCTTCTTCGTGGCGTTGCTGTTCGAACAGCGCCGCCCCAACCACGGCGAGGTCGGCGGCCACGTCGGGATGGGCTGAACGAGCAGGGCGGTGCGCAGATCGATGGCCTCCCGTGCGCGGTGTTCCGCGGTGCGTCCGACCGAGAGTGGTCTTTCGCGCGTATGCTTCGGCGGATTTCCCTGGCCCAGACAGGGTTCGGACGGTCACTGATGTGCGGGTCCGGAGCCACGGACGAGAGGTGATTGCGCACGGTCCCCGGCGAGAGGGATGCCCGGCATGTGACTGGTATGGACGGTTCGGAGGGGCTGACGCTGCAGCACTCACTGCCTAATGGGGGTGCATCGCCCGGGTTTCGGCCAGGGTGGTGTCCGAGTCCGCTGGTGGGTGAGCACTTCGTCTGCCGGGCCTGTGAGGTCTAGCTCTAGATGTATGAGGGCCGGAGGTTGGTGACACCGGTCTTGAGTCGAGATGCTGGCGGCTGGCTGAGGTGTTTCTGAGTTAGCGATAGAGATCCGTGGGGAATTAGACAACATCGTCGGGTCCCTGGGTGTCTTCATTGTCTCGTCCGGCGCGGTGGTGGGCAAGGCGTCGGAGCCGGG
>JACCVZ010000336.1 GCA_013697905.1 Nocardioidaceae bacterium | reverse complement strand
TGGATCCGGGAGGCCTGAACCACCCCTTCACAACTCCGGTCGGTAGTGCCAGGCTTGAGGGCACGAAGGACCCGGAACCGACGCCGCTTGGGTTATGGCGGGCACCGCAAGGTGTTACGCCGCCGCTGACTTGGCGCCCGGGTCGGTCATGCGGGACAACGGACGCGAGCCCAGCCATCACGTCATCGGCAAAGTCCGCGTCCGACCTGTGCCCGGCCGCGTCGGCCACCGTGAGGATGACACGGCGCGTCGCGTCCATAAGTCATGGTGACATCCGCCACCGCCTACCGAAAAGTGGGTATGGCCGCCTCGTCCTCCGTTCGCAACGATGCCGTCAGAAAGTCGGCTCGCGACAGAAGGAACGACATTGACGACCAGAACGCATCGCACCCCAGCAATGCTGGCGGCCACCACCGTAGGCCTGATGTCTTTCGCCCTCACGGGCGCGCCGTCAGCCGCCGCCTCGGCGGTCCACGAGAAGGATTCGTTCCACAACGCAACCGAAGTCGAGCACGACTTCAACATCTGTGGCGACCTCGCGACGTTCACGTTCACCGTGTCGGGACACACGGTCGCTACTGACACCGGAGCGGGTTTCCACATCAGCGGAGCTGAGCACGGCCGGTACACAGTCGACTTCGACGACCCCGCTTTGGGATCCTGGTCCGCGCGCTTCGCCGAGAACTTCTCGTTCAACGCGACACCGGGCGGGACCGTCACCCTGCACATCGCAAACAACAACGTCGAAGGCGACGTCCGGATCCACGAATCGTTGACCCTGATCGTCGGGCCTGACGGCGATGTGCGAGTGGACAGAACCGTTGCCGAGGTCGACGGTTGCTGACGAACGACCCCCCGGAGTGCTCGGCGAACTGTGCCGAGTACGGAACCACAGTCCTGCCGCCCTTCATGCCAATCCAGCGGCTACGCCGTCACGTGAGCCGGAACCGAGCGGGGCGATGAACTCGTAGGTTCCGCCACTCGGTGTTTCGGCCACGCCGTAGACCGTGGCCACTTGCCCGCCTCGATCAGCCGCGTGCGGGTCGCCGCGCCGCCGTTGCGCGGGTCGACGTCTAGTAGGTCCAACGCCTATCCCATGACCGCACACAACGCCCAGTTGTCCGCCGTGGCTGCGGCAAACCAGCGCTGCCCAGCGCCACCAAGGTCGTCCAGGTGCGTCGCTCGGACGACGAACTTGCGGATGTTGACGCTCCACTGCCGCCGTGTGATGTCGGGAATCACGACGTGCAGCCGGCTGCCGTAGCCGACCACCAGTGGAAAGGATCGGCGCATGGGTGTGCTCGTCCTGACCAGCTGCACCGGGAAGAAGGCGGTCACTCACCCCCGCGCCCCAATGGCTGCCGACTTCAACGACTCGGCGGTCCTGTCTCAGCGTGAGATTGAGGTTGCGTCGCTGATGCGGCCGGCAGCTGCGATGTACACCGGTCAACAGCACTTCACGCGATGCGGGGTGTCGCCGCGATTCGCGCAACGCTTGGGGCTGACGCAGTCACCATGGCCATCGTCAGCGCTGGTTACGGCGTCTTCGAAGAACGTCGGTTGGTCGCGCCGCACGACGTCACCTTCTCGCTGGGTCGCGTCCCGCGAGGTGGTGTAACTCCTCGCCTGTGACTCTGTGAGTCAGAGCAACTATGCCGTAGCGAGTTCGCGCGCTGTGGTCACCTCCGTGGTGGTGGTCGGGAGCACCAGGGGCGGGGTGGGGAAGAGCAGCGCCATGGAGGCTTCGGACAGGTATCGGCGGTCGCTGTCTTGCCATTCGTCGTGAGCTTCGATGAGCACACAGGCGCTCAGGCGGAGCAGCGCGTCGGTGTTGGGGAAGATCCCGACGACGTCGGTGCGACGCTTGACTTCCTTGTTCAGCCGCTCGATCGGGTTGGTGCTCCAGATCCTGCGCCAGTGCGGCTGGGGGAAGTCCGCGAACGCGGTCAGGTCGGTCTTGGCGTCGCGGAGCATGACCGCCACGGCGGGGAACTTGGGCTCGAGCATCCCGGCGACGACCTCGAGCTGGCCGCGGACGGTGTCCGGGGTGGGTTGGGCGAAGATCGTGCGGATCAGCGCGGCGACCATCTCCCCATCACCCTTGCTGACCTTGGCCAGCAGGTTGCGCATGAAGTGCACCCGGCAGCGCTGCCAGGCGGAGCCCTGCAGCACCGTGTCGGCGGCGGCCGTGAGGCCGCTGTGGGCGTCGCTGATGACCAGCTGGACACCATGCAGGCCGCGCTCGCGCAGATCCCGCAGGAACTCGGTCCAGAACGCCTCGGTCTCGCTGTCACCGACCGCGCAACCCAGCACTTCCCTTCTGCCATCGGCACTCACGCCGGTCGCGATCACGACGGCCTGGGACACCACGCGCTTGTTGATGCGGGTCTTGCAGTAGGTCGCGTCCAGGAACACGTACGGGAACGGCTGGTCATCGAGCGGACGGGTCCGCCAGGCCGCGACGTCGGTGTCGAGCTGGGCGCAGATTCGGCTGACCTCGCTCTTGCTGATCCCGCTGCCACCCATCGCGATCACCAGGTCATCGACCCGGCGGGTGCTCACCCCCTCGACGAACGCCTGGCAGATCACCGCGTGCAGTGCCACGTCGATCCGCCGCCGAGGTGCCAGCAGGGCAGGGAAGAACGAGCCGGTCCGGGTCCTGGGGATCTTCACCGTCACGTCCCCGACGCCGGTCGTGACGAGCTTGTCGCGGCTGCCGTTGCGCTGGGTCCTACGAGTCTGGGTGCGCTCGTGCGGACCGGCCCCGATCACCGCGGTCGCCTCCGCCTCGACGAGCTCTTGCAGCATCGTGGCGAGCAGCCGGCGCATCAGCTCGCCGGCGTCGGCGCTCTTGAACATCTCCAGCAGCTCGAGCAGGGCAGACTGGTCCAGGGCCATCGCGTTGATCCTCTTCTGTGAGTTCCTTGGTCGGTTCTCACAGAGCCTCACGCGATGGTCCCTCAACGTCGCGGACCGACACGAGCCGGCCAACGATCACGAGGGCGAGTTACACCACTCCAGGGGACGCAGGCGCGACAGTCGCCTGACAATGCAAGCAAGCGACGAGTGAGCTGCGGTGCGGGAGGTCGGTCGGGCACGGTGCCCGCGCACGTGTGGCCTGCAGGTGCGCGGCCCACCTGTTGAACGTGGCCCGCAACCCGGGAATGAGTGAACTCGCGGCAGCGTCAGACGGGCGTCAGGGCGAGCACCGCGATGTCGTCGCGCGGCACGCCGTTCTGGAAGGCGAGGACGTCCTCGAGCACGGCTCCGACCAGTGCGGCCGCGCCGGCTGCGGCGGCGTTGGCGCGGGCGAGGAGGCGCTCGTCGCCGTACTCCTCTCGCCCTCGCCGCGCCTCGGTAACGCCGTCGGTGTACAGCAGCAAGCGGTCGCCCGGACCGAGCTTCAGCGTCGTGGCCGGAAGGTCCAGCGACGGCAGGACGCCCAGCAGCGAGCCCGGCTCTCCCGCCGAGCGCGCACGGTCGCCCGCGGGCACGAGCAGCGGCAACGGGTGACCGGCGGCGCAGCCGGTCGCCCGCCACCCGCTGCCCTCGCGCTGAAGTCGCACCAGCAGAGCGGTGCAGAAGCGGTCGGTGTCGTGCTGGCGCAGCACGTCGTTGGTGATGCGCAGGATCGCCGCCGGGTCCGGGGATGTGATGGCCGCGGCTCGCACCGCGTAGCGGAGCAGCGCCGTGATGACGGCGGCGTCCGGACCCTTGCCGGAGACGTCGCCGAGCACCGCGAACCAGTCGTCCTGCGCGATCTGGAACACGTCGTAGAAGTCGCCGCCGATCTCCGCGCCCGTCCCGGCCGGTCGGAACGCGGCGGCCACGTCGAGCCCCGGGACGTGCGGCGGGACGGGCGGGATGAGCGTCTGCTGCAGCGTGTGCGCGAGGGCTGTCGCTCGTGCCTCGCTGGCCTCGGCACGTTCTTTCGCACGGAGCAGCTCGCGCTCGTACTCGCGCCGGTCTTTGGCGTCGAAGACGGCAGCCCGCACGACAGCGGGCGCACCGTCCGCGTCGCGCTCGAGCACGGCGTTGACCAGGACGGGGAGGCGCTGCTCGTCGGCACGGACGAGGTC